>DASYEA010000001.1:0-7160 GCA_036499265.1 Schlesneria sp.
TTTGCGTGTCGGTGGTGATTGACTTGATCACGAAACTCGACAGCCAGCTGGTCATGCGTGGCCTGCCAACGCTGTTGGACCGCGATACGAAGTAGAGCTTATTGTTGGACAGTTTTTGGGGAGTGCGGTCGTGAAAGTTCGATCAAGCGTGAAGCGAATCTGCGACGGTTGTAAAATCGTTCGCAGAAAAGGTAGAGTATATGTGATCTGCGCTCTCGACGCCCGGCACAAGCAGCGCCAGGGTTAGTTCGTCGTCTGATCGCGCAATCGTTTAGCCTTCGGCGAATCACGGCGGCCAATTGCGGTAACCGGGTCGCCGATCTTGTTTTTGGAAGTTTAGAGGGAACGGACTAGAAGATGCCACGTATTCAGGGCGTTGATATTCCTAGCGACAAGCCAACGTTTATCGCGTTGCAATACCTGTTTGGTGTCGGACCGCACGTTGCGTTCGAGATCTGCCATTCAGTCGGCATCGACCCTCAGCGTAAGAGCCGAGAGATGAGCGAGGACGTCCTTGCTCGAATTTCGGCATTGCTGGACAAGGACTATACCGTTGAAGGTCAACTTCGACGACAGATTCAGCAGAATGTGATGCGATTGAAGGATATTCAGTCCTACCGTGGCCTGCGACATCGCCGCGGCTTGCCAGTACGAGGTCAACGGACCCGTACGAATGCCCGCACTCGCAAGGGTGTGAAGAAGACTGTGGCAGGCAAGAAGGGCGTTAAGGACATGAAGCACTGATCCTTGGGATTACTCTCGTTTTGAGCGGTTGGAAAGTTAAAAATGGCACAAGGCAAGAAGCGACGCGTTCGCCGAAATGTGACTCGCGGTATCGCGCACATCAAAGCGACGTTCAATAACACGACGGTCACAATCACGGACACGAACGGCGACGTTCTTTGTTGGGCAACGGCTGGTACGGTCGGTTTCAAGGGAAGCCGCAAGAGTACTCCGTTCGCAGCTCAACGAGCCTCTGAGACCTGTTCCGAGCGTGCTGCAAAGTTTGGCGTTCGAGAATTAGAAGTTCGCGTCAAGGGCCCAGGTTCGGGTCGTGAAAGTGCGATCACCGGCTTGCAGTCGTTTGGCGTGCAAGTTCGTGGAATCGAAGACGTGACTCCATTACCGCACAACGGTTGCCGTCCTCGCAAGAAGCGACGAGTCTGATCGTTAAGCTGGCTGAGATTCACTGCCTAAAAACAATGTCGGGTATTGGGGGATAGCAGATGCGGATTCGCTGGCGTGGATTAGAATTACCGAATCGGGTGGTTCCCGAAGTCGAAGGTTCAAGCGATACCTACGGCAAGTTCACGATCGAACCGTTTGAACGCGGTTTCGGTGCGACAATCGGTAACTCGTTGCGTCGAATCCTGCTGTCGAGCTTGGAAGGGAGTGCGGTCACACGCATCCGTATCCAAGGCGTGCAACACGAGTTCACAGCGTTGCCCGGGATCGTCGAAGATGTGACCGAGATTTGCTTGAACGTGAAGTCATTGATCGTCAAGAACCGCAGTGCGACCTCGCGAACCGTTCGCATCGAGAAGAGCGAACGTGGCGTTGTCACTGGTGCTGACATCGTTGGCGATGAGCAGATCGAAGTTGTGAATAAGGACCTGGTCATCGCCACGATGACTGATGACGTCTCGTTCCAACTGGAAATGCAGATCGAGAATGGCCGCGGTTACGTGCCAGCTTCCGAGCAGTACGAACAAGAGCCGGAACTTGGTGTGATTCCGTTGGACGCGATTTATTCGCCAGTCCTGCGCGTTCGATATCGCATCGAAGAGACCCGCGTTGGTCAGCGAACGAACTACGACCGACTGATCCTGGAGATCTGGACCGACGGAACGATCACTCCAGAGAATGCTCTGGTTGAATCGGCCAAGATCCTCCGCAAGCACCTCAGCCCGATCATCACTTATCGCGAAGCTGGTCCGGTGACGTCACCGGACGGTGGTCTGCGAAATATGATCGACGCAACCGGTTATGCTCCAGTCGATCTTGAACTCGAAGAGAAGCTTCAGCAGAGCCTGGCGGAATTGAATTTGTCGGTCCGAGCAACAAACTGCTTGGAATCCGAAGGGATCAATTCAGTTCGCGACTTGGTACTGCGATCCGAAGATCAACTGTTGCAGGTTCGCAACTTTGGTGAAACGACGCTGCAAGAAGTCCGAGAACGCCTGGGTGCGATCGGTTTGCGGTTAGGAATGCGTTTGCCGCAGTATCTGCAGCGAGATGCACGTTAATTTGTTAGCTTAAGTCCGTCAGGAATTTTGATAGCGAGTATTGGTGATGAGGCACAAAAGGCGAGGTCGGCAACTCGGACGGAACGCGGCACATCGACGTGCCATGTTCAGGAATATGGCAACCAGCTTGATCACCACAGTGATCCCTGCTGGGAGCGATGTTCCCGAAGGTCGAGTCTCTGGCAGAATCGAAACAACGGTCCACAAGGCCAAAGAGCTGCGACCGATCGTCGAGAAGCTGGTGACGCTGGCGAAGCGATCGTTGGTGCATGCCGAGAAGGCAACTGAATTCGCAACTTCGGCTGCACGTAACACCACTGAGTGGCGTGAGTGGCGAAAGTCGGACAAGTGGCAGCAATGGAATCGCGCGATTGCTCCGGCAGTCACTTTGCGGCGCCGAGCGTTTGCAGCCCTTCGGTCGCGTGCTGCGGTCGATGTGCTGTTCAGCGAGCTTGGACCAAAGTTCCGCGAACGAGCTGGCGGATACACTCGTATTGTCAAGTTGGCGCGAGTTCGGTTGGGCGACGGCGGTAAACTAGCAATCATCGAATTCGTCGGTGATCGTGATCGCAATAAGGCACGACGCTCGACTCTGAAAGTCGGCGAATGATCTTGCTGAGCTGATAAATAGAGAAGCCTCGCATTAGCGAGGCTTTTTCTTTTGGTGCACGGACCTATTGATGGGGTCTGCATCGGAATGGTCTTGAATGCAGGCCATGGATCGCCTGGACGAATTCGCAAACCGCTATAAATCGATTCCGAGCTCTTCGATCTTTCGGTAGAGACTAGAGAGACCGAGTTTCAGTCGTTTGGCGGCTTCACGTTTGTCGGGCCATTGATTGAGGACTCGCAGGATATGCAGTCGCTCATAGTGTCGCAGAGCCGTGCGCAAGTCGTCTGTGTCTGGCAGGGGTTGGTCGGAGCCACGCAAGTCAGGTGGTAAGTCATTCGGGCGAATCTGCGTCCCGTCGCACATCATGACCGCTCGCTCAATCGCGTTGTCCAACTGGCGGACGTTCCCTTTCCAGGGGGCCGACATCAACGTTCGAATCGTTTCACTGGTTGCGGCAGTGACCCTCTGTCCCATAGTCCGGCTATGTTTTGCGATGAGGAATTCGACCAGCTCGGGGATATCATCCAATCGTTCTCGCAATGGTGGGATGCGGATCGTCATTCCGTCCAAACGATAGAACAGATCCACTTGAAAGCGACCTTCCGAAACCTCGGCTGACAGGTTTCGTGTGGTTGCAGCAACGATGCGAGCCGACATCTGGAGCGGTTTCGTTGCTCCCAAAGGAGTGAACTCCTGGTATTCGATTGCTCGCAGCAGCTTGTCCTGGGTGGCTAGTGGTAATTGTGAAACTTCGTCGAGATAGACTGTTCCGCCACCAACTGTGCGGAAGCTGCCCGGCAGTTCCTCGTTGATTCCGGGCAAACCACCCACATTGGCACCAAATATCTGCGCTTCCAGTTGTTCACTGGGTCGCGTTGCACAATTGATGGCAATGAATCCTTCATCATGCTTCGGGCCCCACTTGTGAATGGTCCTGGCAAACAGCTCTTTACCAGACCCGGACTCACCGACGAGCAGCACATTTGAATTGGTTACAGCGACTCGTCGAGCCGCATCTTGAACGGCCTTCAAGGCATTGCTGGAACCGATCAATGATTCGCCGGATTCGCGGCGCGCCAACTCGCGCCGGAGGAACTGATTTTCCATCGAGAGCTCGCGGTATTGAAACAGCCGCTTCAGCTTGTTGGACAAATCGTCGAAGATGACGGGTTTGACGAGATAGTCGAACGCCCCCGACTGGAAGGCTTCAACCGCGTTCTCGACGGTGGCGTAAGCGGTGATGATCAAGCCAGAAACACTTGGATTCAGTTGCTGTAATCGCCGTAGCAGGGCCAAGCCATCACCATCCGGCAACTGCACATCACATACGGCAACCTGAAAATCACGCTGACGAGCATGCTGGAGAGCCGCGGCAACGTTTCCTGCGGTCACGACATCGTATCCCTCGTCGCTGAGGAACTCTCCCAGCGAAGTTCGGATAATGGGTTCGTCTTCAACGATCAATACTGAGCGGGGCATATCAACTTTGATCTGCTGGGGCTTGGGGATTGTCAGTGAAAGGATTCTCAGGCTTGAGCGGACGTGGTCAAAGGCAAGGCGGGTGGCGTTTCGTCGCGCCTATTGTCGGTATCATGCCGTTCAGCATCGAGTTTGGCCAGATTCAGCCAGACGGTGAAGGTCGCGCCTGGCAACGAACTGGCCGTCAATTCGATGCGTCCGCCATTCTGTTCAACGATATTTCGGCAAACAAACAGACCGAGGCCGGTCCCTGTCTCTTTGGTCGTGAAGTAGGGAGCAAAGACTCGTTCGCGGTGTTCGGGCGTAATCCCGTGGCCATCGTCCCGAATGTCGATACGGAGTTCAGTGGCTTCAATCGATGTATGAATCTCGATGCAACCACCTTCCTCGGTCGCATCCATCGCGTTCAAGATCAGGTTCAGGAAGACCTGGACCAACTGATCGCGAACGATCATCAGTGGCGGCAAATTATCGACGTAGTCGGTGACGATCCGTTTTCCCTTTTTGCGTTTGTAATACTTGGCAATGTTCAAGGCGGCATCGAGGACGGCGTGAATGTCACAGCGAGATCGCTCGTAAACGACGGGACTGCTGAAGTCGACCAGCTCCCTTAATGTGCGCTGGATGCGACGCAACTGATCGTCGACCAGTTGCAGCTTTTCGCGAGTTTCGGGCTCGATATTGCGTCGATTCAGAAGTTGTACCAGCGAACTGATCGCTGCCAGAGGATTTCCGACTTCGTGTGCGATGCCGGCAGCGAGCAATCCAAAGGCAGCCTGCTTTTCCTGCTGGACAATCATCGCTTGCGATTCCTGCAGTTGCCGCGTGCGTTCCAGAATTCGATGTTCCAGCAATCGCTGATTTTCCTGAAGCTCACCGTTGAGCTGCCCGAGTCGCGAACTGGCCCATTTCAACAAGCCGATCAGGGATGTACCCGCCCATGTCACCCACGCCATAAAGATTGGCGTCAGGATCAGAGCGGCAATTTCGTCGCGGCTGTGAACCGCCAGTGCCAGAGAGATCGCCGAATAACTCAGGACGTGCAGCCCCAGCGTGGCCCAGGTAATCGATGGCTTATATCGAATCGCGCAGACCAGCAGCGACAGAAAATAGTAGAACCGGAAGGCGCTCAGCACGCCTCCGTCGAAGTAGCACAGCAGGCCGATGAACATCGCTTCCATGAGCGACACGAACAGGGGCCATTCACTGAAGAAGACTCTTCCATGAAGGCTGTAGTAAGTATCGAGGAGCGCATACAACGCTCCCAACACCAGAATGGCATCCAATGCACTGCGGTTCGACGCCTCGCCGCCACCGATCAGGTTAACGAGGCCATAGCCAACACAAATCCCAAACCAGCGAATGCGGACGGTGATCGCCTGGACGGACAACTGCCAATCGAAATCGGGCGATTCGATTGTGGGCGACTGAGACATTAAGCGAGCTCAACCAGACGGCGGGTGGAAACGAAACCAGAGACACCCGTTAGTATATCCGATGCCGCTCCACCTCGACCAACCAAGTCGCCCTGCGCCGGGATACTTAGTGAGGTATCTGAACGATTACCGTGTCGGAATTGCCGGACGCTTGGAGAATGCCGAACGAACAATTCCCAGCACTCGTTCACGCTCTTCGCCAACGAGTGTCAGTCGCGGTTCGCGGACCCATTCGGAGCCGAGGCCGGCTTCCTGGACGATCAATTTGATGTACTGAATGAAATGCACATGCGTATCCAGTTTCATGAGCGGCTGACTCCAGCGATAGAGAGCGCGAGCCTTGTCCCATTCGCCAGCGCGAGTCAGATCCCAGAGGAGTTGGTTCTCCGCAGGGAATCCGATGCCGCTGCCAGCAACCCAGCCGTCAATTCCCAAAATACTCGCCTCGAGCATCAAGTCGTCCACACCCGTAAAGACGGCATAACGTCCGCCCACCGCATTGTGAATTTCCGTGATGCGGCGAGTATCTGCCGAGCTTTCTTTGATTGCCACGAAGGCTGGTTCGTCGGCCAGTTCCGCGAAAAGAGCTGGAGTAATGTCGTTCGCATAGCTGATGGGATTGTTGTAGATCATGATCGGCAATCCGCCTCGCTTCGCGACCGCTCGCAAGTAGGTCATTGATTCGCGCGGATCACCTCGGTAACTCATGGGTGGCATCAGCATCACACCGCTGGCCCCCAGTTCCTTCACATCTTGAACGTATTGCACGGCGGCCGCAGTGCTCGACTCGGCAACGCCACTCAAGACGGGAACCCGCTCGCGCGACGTTTCCACAGCGCAGCGAATCACCGCGCGCTTTTCGTCAGGAGTCATGGTCTGGTTTTCACCGAGAGAACCACACACGATCAGGCCGCTGACTCCACTGGCAATGATCGCCTCGAAATGCTGTGCGGTCACACTCAGATCCAACGACTGATCTTGCTTAAATTGCGTCGTCACTGCGGGAAAGACACCGGTCCAATAAGGTTGCATCGCTTTGCCTGTCCGAGAAGAGTCTGTTTGTCTGTGATTTTGCGGCCGCGCCGCCCTTAGCGTTCCGATGTTGCAGCGGCCTTCGTCTCCACCGAAGTGGGATTCTGCGGCGGAAGTAGGTGCCGCTGAAAATAGCTCGTCATGACCGAATAGAGATGTCGAGTCGTATTTCGCCCTTCCGAAATTGAGTGCGAGCGTCCGGGGTACGGCATGATTTCAAAGGATTTGTTGTTCGCGATCAGATCATTCATCAACTTCTCGGTCCCCTGGTAGTGGCAATTATCATCACCAGTACCATGCACGAGCAGCAGGTTCCCTTTGAGCTGAGCGGAGTGAGTCAGCGGCGAACCATTC
>DASYEA010000002.1:0-8985 GCA_036499265.1 Schlesneria sp.
GTCACAAAACGGCTTCGGACAGGGGATAGTCCTTGCCGGGATGAATTGGGTGGCTATAGTGTCAGGAAGAATGGGCGTCCCTGCCGTCGTGTGGATGCCGTCGGATTGTTTGTTCCAAGGAGAGAGCCTCGATGAAGAAGACCCTGATGGCGTTTGTCACGCTGGTTGTTGCGTCAGTCGGCCTGGCCGTCGCCGCGGAAAAGGTTCAGTCGGGATTGGAAAAGGGTGCGTCGGTTCCACCGTTCAACGTGAAGGACATCACCGGTCCTGCTAAGGACGGAGCAGAACTGTGCTATCGCTGCCGATATGGCGATCAACCCGTCGTGACCATTTTCGCCAAGGAAATGACCGAGGAAGTCGCTGCTCTGACCAAGGAACTCGACGGCGTCGTTGCCAAGAATCGTGACCAGAAGATGGCCGGTTTCGTCGTTCTGCTGTCCGACGATCCAGCCAAGGCTGCTCCCGCTCTGGCCAAGACCGCTGAAAAGATGAAGATCGAGCAACTTCCATTGACCACCTTCAAGGGAACCGCCGGTCCCAAGGGTTACAAGCTCAATGAGAAGGCCGATGTCACCGTCATGATGTGGGTTGGCGGCACCGTCAAGGTGAGCGAAGCCTTCAACAAGGGCGAGCTGAGCAAAGACGCAATCGCCAAGGTCTCTGCTGAAACGAAGCAAATCCTTGAGTAGTTCGAATTAAGCGTTCACGACGCAGCACCCCGCGCTTCCCTCGAAGCGCGGGGTGATTCTTTTGATAGCGTGAAGACGGCGATAAAACCACGGACTACACTGAATACACAAAATCAGGAGACGGAATCCTGATTTGGTTCACCTCGTCGTCTAAGTGTCTTGGTGAGACGAACGAAGAGATTTGAAACACAGAGGCACAGAGAACACGGAGCACGTGAATTTCTCTGTGTCGCCAGGAGCGGTTGAGTGAGTCCGTTTCGTCGAGCTCCGGTGACGGCTGAGTGTCTGATTATCTGCATCGCGATGTGGGTGATCTGTGCGACTCGGTCATTTGAAGGGCTGCGCTATGGCGATGCGCAGCGGCAATGGGGCGCTGCGGTCAGCCTGGAAATTACAAGCTACGACGACTCACCCGACGTTGTTCACCGGCAGTTGAAAGGCCCGTTCGACCTGTGGTCCGGTGAGTGGTGGCGGATGCCCGTCAGTGCTTTCCATCACGGTGACCTCGTGCATCTGTTGTTGAACTGTTCGGCCGCCTGGATGCTGGGCCGGCGCCTGGAGCAGCGCTGGGGCAGCCTGCGCTATGCTCTGTTTCTGGCTCCCGCGATCGTGATTCCGATGGTGGCCGAGACCATCAGCGGCAATGCGGCTGTGGGGTTTTCGGGAGCGATTTGCGCCATGCTCGGCGCGTTGATGATCTTGCAACCGCAGGATCCTCGAACGGACGACCTGCCGCAGGAAGTGATTCTCTTTTCGCTGGGATTCATTCTCTTGGGGATCCCGTTCAATGCTCTGGAGCTGGCCGCCATTCGCGTCGCCAATACCGCTCACTTCACGGGCCTGGCCTATGGGGGATTGGCTGCCTGGAGTTGTTGCGGACCAGTCTCTCGATTCCTGATCGTGCCTGCCGCTTTTGTCGCCTCGCACGTGTTGATCCTGCCTGCGATCTGGCTGGCGACGCATCCGATCATGAACGGACGTTATCTGTGGTATCTGGCCGATCGCGACCAGCGAGTGGATCCGCAACAACGCGAGGCATTGCTGAAGCTGGCTGTGGAGGCCGATCCGTCGTTAACGGCGATCTGGCTGCGGTTGGCGGACTATCGGCTGGCCGAGGGGAAGACTCAGGCCGCGTGGACTGTGATCATGGAAGGGTTGTTGCAGAACCCGACTGACACCGATCTGTTCGATGCGGCCCGCGCGATCTGGCGACGTTTTCCACAAGGACCGGAACGCGAAACGGCCGAAGCCGAGTTGAAGCGCGTCTTTGGTGATCAAGCCGAAGCGTGGTCGCGACAGATTCGTAATACTCGCATCATCGCGAAGGGACCTGGCAAGCCGGAGCCGAAGACACCGGAACTTGATCCGAAGGATTTCCCTCTCAATCAATCGATCGATCTGCAGTGGGAGCCGAAGCCGAGGGTGGAACCGAAGTCGCCCGTCCTTGATCCCGATCAACCGAATAGTGCCAGCGAAGGGACGACGCTGTAGCAACAGTTGTCTCATACAACAGCGTAGTGATCGCCCCGCATACGGGATGATGATGTGAGTGCCGTCGACGCAGATGCGCGCAGGGCGATGCCCATGCGGTGAAACGAAGAGGCGATACGATGCAGCAAAGCTGGTTGGTTTATGCGTTGGGGTCGGCGTTTTTCGCGGGCCTGACCGCGATCCTGGGTAAAGTCGGTGTCTCGCAGATCAACTCGAATTTGGCGACGTTCATTCGCACGATTGTGATTCTGGTTGTGACTGCGGCGATCATCTCTTGGCGCAGTGAATGGGAGCCTTTGAATCGTCTGTCGAGTCGCGGACTGCTGTTCCTGGTGTTATCGGGCCTGGCGACTGGGGCGTCGTGGCTTTGTTATTACAGAGCATTGCAGTTGGGGCCGGCGTCGCAAGTGGCACCGATCGACAAGCTGAGTGTCGTGTTCGTCCTGTTGGTCGCGTGGCTCTGTTTGGGCGAGGCGATGACATGGCGAGTGGCAGTCGGTGGCCTGATGATTGTCGCTGGTGCAGTGACCTTGGCGACGAAGTAAAAGAACCGACGGCTCTATAGCATTTGCGGCATGCCCATGGGCAGCCCGCGTGAGAACTGAGCTGTCACACTTCGCGCGACATAGGCTGGAGCACCCACAATTTTCGGTGGCGCTTCGGGGTGTCGGATGAATGAGACGATCGCTCCGACTTCGATCTGAGTGACCAGTGGGTTGCCGCACGGTTCCAGCATCACGGCAATGTGTTCGGCATCGTCGATAATCAGTCCCGTACCACGCCCGTCGCAATAACCGAGTTCGTCATAATGCGAAAGCTGAATGAGGGCCGCGTCTTCGTGGAGTATGTGCAGGTATTCTCGAGCGTCCATGTTGATCAGCTCCCGTCTCGGGTCAGGGCAAGCACAGCATTAGTTGATGCTGTGACGAATTAGCATTTCGCGTGCCGATCTTTGGGTTGTATGTCGAGGGAGACAGGAGAGGTGATAGGGAGCTTGGCTGATCACCCCGGCACCACGTCGTACGTTTTGAGAACAATGCCAGCGAACCACTCGGGGAATGGTTCGCTGGCACGGCACAGATCTCAGTTTTGGGCGGACAACCGCGATTCCATCCAATTCAACATTTCTTGCCGATCTTCAGGACACAGTCCCAGCCAGATGCGGACCACAGCCGCGTAAGGCTCGCGGCTTGAGCGCGGTGGCTCGCAGCCTTGGATGACGATGTCGCGGAATCGGCGTCTCGCCGTTATCGATGCCAGAGTCCATCGGTCTTTCAACTCAACTGTTGCGTCCGATTGCATTAGCATGAGGGGTTCCTTCCCGCCAAGAGGTGGTTATTCCATTGCCATTGTCTATCGACGCGTCCGATAGAACTCTTCCGTGGTTAATCCCGGACCACGTAAAGTCGGTACAACTGGTATGAGTCGCAGCTTCTGCCTTGAATGCCGCCGGGTTCTTGAGGATTGCTCAACCACTGACGGCAAGCGACTGAACAGCAGTCTCCCAGTGCGACCTGTGGCGACTCGACGAATTCAGTTCGGCGAGGTTGGCGACGATCGATTCGATCGGTTGCGGCTTGCCGAAGAAGAAGCCTTGAACCATGTCGAAGCCGATTTCCTGGCAGGCATCACGTTCGTCGCGGGTCTCCACGCCTTCGGCGATCGTCATGATGCCGATATCGCGAGCCATTTGCACGAGGGATCGCAGCATCTGCTGTCGCGGCTTGGGAGCTTGATCGATTCCGCGAATCACTTGGATGTCAAATTTCAGAAAGTCTGATGGCGCATCGATGAGTTCCAGAATCTTCGACGGACCCTGGCCGAAGTCATCGTAGGCCAAGCCGATATCCAAATGGCGCAGCTCTCTGGCGAAATCCTTGATGACCGCGGGATTGCAGATCGAGCTTTCATGGATCTCGAGCACGATGGGAACCTGAGTATTTTCTTCGCGCAGTTGCTCCAACGTGCGGATCAGGCTCGGGCTGACAATTTCGGAAGGATGCGCATTTAAGAAGCGCACGGCGTTGTTCGGCAGGAATTGGCCATGCCGCATCCCTTCGCTGCGGCTCAGTTCGCTCAAACCGCATTCCATGCCGGCGCGTGTCGCGGCACCGAACAGTTCGTTGGCGCTGCGAAAGCCGTCGCGTGCCGAACGGACCAATACCTCGTAACCAATTGTCGTGCCGGACGACACATTCACGATTGGCTGGTAGTTCGGAGTAATGGCCCGATCGACCATCAACTGCTTGAACTCGATCGCGCTCGCAAACAGCGAGTTTCCGGGCAGATTCATTGTTTCCAAGGGCGTTGCATCGACATGCTGGGCGACGCGCCATTCGTAACTGCCGAACTGCACGATATCGTCAGGTTGAAGCTGCCGCCGACCGTGAATGCGAATGCCGTTAATGAATGTCCCGTTCGTGCTGCCGTTATCCTCAAGATAGAGGTCTCGACCATAGACCAGAAATTCGGCATGTTTCCGGGAGACGTGCTGACAGTGAACCAGCAGATCGCGAGGGCCCGTGCGGCCCACTTCGAACGGAGACTTACCGAGCGGGATCGCTGGCAATTCGTCCGTTGAATTCTCGGCGCGCGGAATCAGTTCCCAGCGTTTCCTGACAGGGGGATCCAAGTTCGCGAATTTCACGATCAGTCCTTGTGCAGTGGCATAGATAGCGACAGCAACCTGGCATTGATGACCAGTGAATGTGCCGACAACTGTACACGGGGAGCGAACCGCGACATCGCACATGTCCTGGCTTGTTGAATAACTCTTAGCCAAAACTGTGATGTTGCAAGTTGCGTCGTGGTAATCTGCTGCTTCGCCGCCAGCCAACAACCGAGAATTCGGGTTGTAGGGGCTGGGCGGCCGTCGGGCATCTGTCGCAAGGTCGCCTTGGATGCGATCTTGATTGCGGGACTGATTCGCAGTCGGGAGCTACTTCAAGATTTGCAGCTTGGAAAAGCGCAGATTGAGCTCTTCCGTCGACGAGCTGATCGCAACGATGCCGACGATGCCATTGCCGTCGATCAGTTGTCGGGGATTACTTTTGAGCCAAGCCCGAGAGCACAACGAAGGCAAGCAAATTACCGAAGTTGGTGAATTGGGTATCAGCTCCCGTCATTCGATACCTTTGTATAGAGCATAACTTCCCGCCGGAAGAGTATGCTTGAGCAGGACGAATGAATGACTACCCCCAGGTGAATCATGGATGCACTAACGTTACGGCCGGGTGAAGCGAATTCGGCTCGGATCGAACAGATTGACGAGCCCGCTATTGAGTCTGGTTCCGTGCTGGTACAGACGCTGGCCGTGGGCATTTGCGGGACGGATCTGGAGATCATTGCCGGCGAATATGGCTGGGCTCCCCCAAACCGTGATCGACTGGTCCTGGGGCATGAATCGATCGGTCGCGTACTCGACGCCACCGCCGATTGTGGTCTGACCGTGGGTGACCTCGTCGCCGGGATTGTACGCCACCCGGATCCTGTTCCTTGTGCGAACTGTGCTGTCGGCGAATGGGATATGTGCCGCAACGGTCTTTACACCGAGCGAGGTATCAAAGAGATCGATGGCTTCTGCCGCGAACGGTATCGGTCGGACCCGCATTTTCTGGTGAAGGCACCCGCTTCACTGGGGATCGAAGGAGTCCTGATCGAGCCGGCCAGTGTCGTTGCCAAAGCGTGGGATCATATCGAGCGGATTGGGGCTCGTTCCGTCTGGAAGCCGAAGCTGGTGCTTATCACAGGTGCCGGTCCGATTGGGTTGCTGGCTGCGATGATGGGACGGCAGCGCGAGTATGAAGTGCATGTGCTTGATGTGGTCGCGGACGGGCCCAAGCCGGGTCTCGTGGCTGACCTGGGGGCGAACTACCATTCGACCGGCATCAAAGAGCTGGCCAGCAAGGCGGACATCGTGATCGAATGCACGGGGATCGGCCAATTGGTGTTCGACATCTTGTCGGCGACACCTGCGGGTGCGATCACGTGCCTGGCAGGGATCTCGAGTGGCGGTCGAACGATCTCGGCCGACTTCGGGACGCTGAACAAGTCGATGGTGCTTGAGAATGATGTTGTGTTCGGTTCGGTTAACGCGAATCGCCGACACTACGAAATGGCAGTGACAGCACTCGCTCAGGCCGATCATGCGTGGCTGAAGCGTATCGCGAATCGACGTGTTCCGCTGCATCAGTGGCACGACGCTACGACTCGTGGTCCCAATGATGTGAAGACGCTGATTCAGTTGGCGGATCTGTGATACCAAGCAGAGGAATGAACCACGGAATACACTGAACACACGGAATGAAAATCCGGAAGGAAGAGATTGAAACACAGAGCGGCTGTGTTTCAATCTCTTCCTCTGAATCACAATCTGCAACTGCGAAATCATTTGGTACGATGTTTCACCGCCTGCGATGATGCCACATTGATTCCCTGCCGAGATTGCTCACCATGACTTCCCGCCTGATTCAGTCAGTCTGCTTGTTGATGGTTCTCTCCACTTGCGCACTAGCCGACTTGCCGTCACCGCAGTTGCATCGCATCATGCCTTTGGGGATTAACGCTCCGGGCGAAGTCGAAGTGACGATGCTGGGGGCTGACCTGGACGGTGTCGATTCGCTGTTGTTCGATCATCCCGGCCTGAAGGCGACGTTCGTCAAAGAGAAAGTCTTCAAGATCACTGTCCCCGCAGATGTTCCGGCTGGGACCTATGACGTGCGTGCAGTCGGTCGATTTGGCGTGACCAATCCGCGATTACTGTCGATCACTCACGGTCTACAGGATGTCGCCGAAGTTGAACCGAACAATGCCGCCGACAAGGCGCAGGCGATCGCCGTGAACAATGCGATCAATGGCGAGTCCGATGGCAACAACCAAGATCTGTATCGACTGCCGCTGAAGCAGGGGCAGCGAGTCATCATCGATTGCCAGTCGGCTCGATTGGATACCGAGATGGACGCGGAATTGGTGCTGTTCTCGGCAACTGGCCAGCAGCTGCAGAGTAACCGCGACTACTACGGTCGCGATCCAATGATTGATTTTCTGGCTTCGGCGGACGGTGACTACCTGATTGAAGTGCGCGATCTGACGTATCGAGGGGGCTATCCCTATCGATTGATCGTGACGAACAAGCCGCATATCGAGAACGTGTTTCCTCGAGCGGTCCAGGCGGGACAGACCGTCGAACTCACGGTGCTCGGTCAGAACCTGGGAGCGGGTTCGCAGCCATCACCGTGGAAGTTGGGCGATCTCACGTTGGACATGGTGAAGCTGCCCGTCACGGCTTCGAACAACATCACGCCGACAGGGGCGTATCGATTCATCGAGCATGCGTCACAGCATTCAGTGCTGCCGACCGCGGCGACTTGCACGCTGGTCGGCGAACAGATCTCGCTACTGAATGCGAACCCTCAAATCCTGCTGGTCAGCGACACGCCGACCTCCATCGAGGCGGAGCCGAACGACACGCGCGAGCAGGCTCAATCGCTGACCTTGCCAGCCGTGCTGAGTGCTCGATTTGATCAACCGCGCGATGTCGACTGGTACACGTTCGAAACCGACGACAAGGGTGGGGCCTATGGATTCGATGTGTATTGCGAACGCATTGCCGGTCGTGCCGATCCCGCGCTGACTGTGATGGATGAGAAGGGGAATATCGCCGGTTCGCTGGACGATTTCGGACATCGCATCTCCTCGTTCGATGGGCATCTGCGAGATCCCTCGGGTTCGATCAATCTGGCTCCCAAGTCGAAGTACCGGGTCATGGTCAAAGAGGCTTATGGATACGGAGGGGCCCGGTATCAATACGTGCTTAGTGTTCGCAAGCCGCAACCGGACTTCTTTGTGGCGTCGATTCAGACCACCAACAATATGGCTGGAACCACGATCTGGCAGGGTGGGGCCGAGCACCTGGATCTTGTGGTGCATGCCAAAGATGGCTTTACGGATTCGATCACGATTACGGCTGAAGGACTTCCCCCGGGACTGCATGCGGGTCCGCTGACGATCACGAACAATTCGCGCGGGACGCTGGTGTTATGGGCGGACGACAATGCGGCCCCGTGGACGGGTCCGGTCAAACTGTTTGCTACGGCTAAAGTCGGTGATACGACGCTACGTCGTGAAGTCCGTGCCTTCTGTCGCGTGTACAATCAAGTTGGCAGCCGTGAAACTCGCGAGCACATCTTCGCGATTCGTGAGAAGGCTCCGTTCAACCTGTCGATCGAGCCGGATCGAATTCAGGTCGAATCGGGCAAGAAGGCGGAAGTGAAACTGCGACTAGTCCGACACTGGGCTGACTTCAAGAACGCAGTGAACTATCAGCCGCTCAACTTTCCGGGCGGGTTCCAACTTGGGAACGGCACCATCAACGCCGATCAAACCGAAGTCACGATCACGATTGATGTGCAGGGGGGCTTAAAACCCGCCGATTACACGCTCGTGGTGCTTGGGCAGGGACAGGTCCCGTTTAACAAGGATCCTGCCAAACCAGACAAGCCGAACAATCTGGTGTCGATCCCCAGTCGTCCGTTGATGATCACGGTGACTGAACCGCCGAAGAAGTAATGCCGGGTACTTCAGAGCTTGCTTGCTCAAATTAGATTCAAGCAGGAGTTCCGTGCATCGGTGAATCATGGAGTGCTATGGGCCATGTCGAATGAGATCTACGGCTTTGCTGAATTTGAAGATCTTTGCGAGTTCACCCCACTCAGAATGGCTCTCCAGGCGACAACCCAACTCGGTGTGTTCGAGATTGCAGTAACAGGTCTGATTGGGTTTCCTTCTGCTCTAAAGCCCTCCAAGC
>DASYEA010000003.1:0-5110 GCA_036499265.1 Schlesneria sp.
GCAAGGAAGGTGTGCCACTGGTCTGCTTTGAGACCAGTGCTCTTCCAACCTCATCCCGCTAAGACACTGGTCTCACGGCCGACCAGTGGCATTCGGGCGAAGCACGTAAACGGTATGTGGCTCGTAGCGCGACTGTTCGGACCATGATCTGAGATATTTGATTCTCGATGAATACGCTCGAAAGACTTCTTGAGCTCACGACAACGTGCTCGCCCGATGAGCTAAGGGAAGGACTCCGAACCGACTACGAAAATCTGAGTCGAGATGAACTGTTGGTCGCTTTTTTCAATGCGATTTTCAACCGCCCGGTGTCGGTCGTGCAGGTATTTATTGACTACGGCGTGTCCCCCAACGAGACGATGACTTCTCACAAGCATAGTGCGTTGTTTCAGGCTGTGACTGCCTGTCGGATCGACATGATTCGCTACTTCATTGATCTCGGTGCTGATGTAAATGCGAGAGATGACGCAGGAATGTCGGTATTGCACTGGGCAACCGATGTGGTGTGCGATTCGAAGGTTCAGGCTGGAGAAGAAGATTACGAAGTCATCAAAGTTCTACTTAAGTGCGGTGCGAATGCGGATACGGTCGACATTCATGGCAGTTCTCCGCTCCTATTTGCTAGTAGCGTTTATAGAGTGCAACCGGTAGTCGATATCCTTCAGGCGTCGTTGTCCAAGCAAGCGGATTGACAAGATTGCTGGTCTCAAGCCAACCATCGCCACTCGGACATGAACTGGTGGTTGCCCTTCTCGGTTGCTCGTCGAAGCCCTTTTCCGCATGCTTGCACCGTCACGTCACATTCACTTCGTTATGACGATCAATTCCCAGAGAGACTCTCCATGAACCTGATCCGTATTACTTTGGCTGTGGGTTTGCTGGCTGTTGCGACTGTGTCTGCTGATGCGGGGCATCGATTGATTACGCAGGGAAACGATAAGCTGGTCATCGTGGATGCCGACGGCAACACCGAATGGGACATGAAATGGGGCGGGATTCATGACGTTCACGTCTTGAAGAACGGCCACATCATGGTTCAGCAGGGCGGGGCGAAAATTGCCGAGATCGACCCCAAGACGAAGGAAGTTGTCTGGTCCTATGACTCGGCGAAGCAAAACGGCAACGAGGGCAAGCCGATTGAAGTCCACGCTTTTCAGCCCTTGGAAAATGGACACGTGATGATCGCCGAGTCCGGCGTCGGCCGAATCATCGAAGTCGATCGCGACGGCAAGATTCACAAACAAGTCAAACTGAAGATCAATCATTCGCATCCTCACACCGACACTCGACTGGCCCGCAAGCTGGCGAACGGCAACTACCTCGTCTGCCACGAAGGTGACGGCTTCGTTCGTGAATACGACGGCGAGAGCGGTGATTTGACGTGGGAATACGAAGTCCCCATGTTCGGAAAAGAAGCCCGAGGCGGCCACGGCCCCGAGGCCTTCGGTAACAAGTGCTTCGCTGCCGTGAGACTGGCGAACGGAAACACGCTGGTCGCCACGGGCAACGGACACAGTGTGATCGAAGTCACCCCGGCCAAAGAAGTGGTCTGGAAGATCGAGCAGAAAGATCTGCCCGGGATCACGCTTGCCTGGGCCACCACGTTGGAAGTGTTGCCCAACGGCCACTACGTCATCGGGAATTGCCACGCCGGTGAAGGCCAGCCACTGCTGGTGGAACTCGATCCAAAAACGAAGAAAGTCGTTTGGCAGTTCGATCAATATTCGAAATTCGGCAACAACGTCTCGAATTCGCAGATCCTGAATGTCGAAAAGGCCGTTCGTTGAGGGTGCCAGTCCGCTCGAGCTCTTGCGCCAAGGGCGAACGCTTCGTGAGTGAAACTGAAGAGGCACGACAGCGATGGAACTTCACAAACGAGCCTGGTGGGCCATTGGATTCGGTCTGTTTGTCGTTCTATCGCAAGTCGTCGCCATCACTCTATTGGTTCGAAACGGCATCGCGAAGATGCCGGTCAAGCCTCTAATCCAGTGGGGCTGTCGGGGTCGCTCTCCGAACGAAGTGTTGACCGTTCGTGAGTCTCGCGAAGGGACCTTCATTGTTTTCCGTGAATTGGATTTGAAGTCTGGACAACTCGGAGACATCAGTCTCGAAATCCCCGTCATCAGACCAATGTGCGGATTGATCGCAGACAAGAAAGACGTTTGGGAAGTCTACCCGAATCAGGTTACTCGGACTGATGGCCGCGAAAAGCAGGACTACAAGCCTCAACGAACCTTAGTATTACCGCTCAGCGGAGCATTTCTGTACAAAGGTCAGCCTGCGATCATTGATCTCGACGATGACGGCGTGAAGTACTGCTTGCTGACATTCCAAGACGGCGAATGGCATCGAGCGGGCGAAGTCGCCATCCCGGGAATGAATCGCAAATGGGTTACGAGTGAATCGACGGGTCAGTCAGTCCTACAACCCGGCGCCAGGCTGCCGCCCGCAGCCGGTGCCGCCAATAACCACTATCTGACCATCTTTGCCGCGGACGACGTCCTGCACTTGTTCTATCGTGACAATTCCGGGGCGATCACTGCTTATCGCGAAGGTTTGGACCTGATCCCCGTGAATACTGGTGTCGCGTCTGCACTCGTCCCAGAGAATGCCCCAGCTGAAACAACAGGCTGGACCAATCTTGGCTTGGTACCTGGACTATCCAGTATCGTTCTCCAGCCAAATCGGCTTGTCATGGTCGAGCACGAACGACAGGGAAGTCCTATTCGATTCTGGGAGAAACCTCTGGATTCGGCGAATCCACCATTCCGCATGACGCTGGAGCTGAAGTCATCGGCTTGGGAATCATTGGCCTTGCTCGAATCACCCGAACGTGACGAGCTCTATTTCATCCGCGATCGCGATTGGAATCCCAGTGTCCAGCGATACCGGGACGGGCACCTTCAAGAACTGTCGCAACCGTGGGAATCGGATTTGACTAGGACAGCGGGTTGGCTGCTCGCCGTCTCACAACCGTTTCTGATTGTGTTGTTGCTGGCAAACCTGACACTTCTCGCAGGAAGTGAATGGATTAGCCGCGTTGAGATTGTTCCTTTCGAACACGGTCCTCGCAAATTCGCTCTCGCATCAGTTTCCAGACGAGCCTTAGCCCGAAGCATGGATCTGGCTCTGTTACTGGCCGTGGCGACCTGGCGATTCTTCGATTTAGGGTTCAGGCGAATCGTTATCGACACCTATGAAATCTTTGTAGGTACGACAATTCCACAGACGGCAACAGGCCAGGCTCTCTCACAGTCTGCGGTATGGTTTACGCTCGTTGCGGTCATATTCATTGCCTCCCAGGGGCGTTGGGGACAGACGCCTGGAAAATGGATCTGTGGCATTCAAGTGCTGCGTTCAACCTCATATCGGTGCGGGCTGGCTCGCTCACTCATGCGCGAATTGATGTTCGTCCTCGATGCTCCGGGCATCACAATTCTGCCTGGAATTATTTGTCTGCTGCTCAATGATCATCGCCAACGGATTGGGGATTTGATGGCGGACACGGTCGTGGTGAACGTCCGCGAATTGACGATTGCCGATCAAGCCCACTGACGCGACGGTGGGAATTCAGCCTCCAACTGATCATTGTGTGGCCTCAACCCAATCCTCATCGAGTCCACCATGCAAGACTTTTCGGCACGCATCGTCGCCTATCTCGCTCAATCCGGCATCAAATCGATCCGGCCGAAGGAGCTTGCCTATGAACTCGAAATCGGCAAGCAGGATTTCGCGAAGTTCAAAGCCGCCCTCCAGCAACTACTGGATGACGGGAAGCTATCAGTCGGCAAGAACAAACTGCTGCGTCTGAAGTCTCAACCGGGACTGCTGACGGGAACGATTAAACGCACGAATCACGGCAGCGGCTACTTTCGCCCGCACGATGCCACCCAACTCGAACCCGACGAAGTCCTCTACGTCGCGCCGGAAGATTTGAAAGACGCCTACACGGACGACGAAGTCCAGGTTCAACTGCTCAAGAAGCGGATTCGCGACAAACGCTGTGCGCGTGTCATCGAGATCCTGACCCGCGCCTCGACAACGTTCGTGGGCTCGTACTTCGAACGCCGCAATCGTGGCTTCGTAAAAATCGACGGTGGTCAATTCGAAACGGCCATCTCCGTCGGCGACCCTGGAGCCAAGGGCGCTCGGCCTGAAGATCAAGTCGTTGTTGAACTCTTGCGGTTCCCCAGCCCCACTGATGCCGGGGAGGCGGTCATCACAAAAGTGCTCGGCCCGCGCGGCACGCCCGGCGTCGACCTGCTGACCATCATTCACGAATTCGGACTCTCAGACGACTTCCCCGAACCAGTCCTCGCCGAAGCCAGACTGCAAGCACAGGAATTCGCGAAAAGTGACGAGATGAAAGTAACGAGTAACGAGGAAGGCAAGGACGAAGAAGCTTCTGACTCCTCCCTCCTCACTCGTCACTTTCCTCTTTCATCTTCCCATGCCCCCCGCCTCGATCTCACCAACGACCTCATCATCACCATCGATCCCGTAGACGCCCGCGACTTCGACGATGCGATCTCGCTGACTCGCGAAGAGGACGGCAACTGGCGTCTGGGAGTTCACATTGCCGACGTGGCGTACTTTGTCCGTCCCGGGACACTGCTGGATAAAGAAGCTCGCGAACGAGGGACCAGCGTCTATCTGCCCGACAAAGTTCTGCCGATGCTCCCCGAGGTCATCTCGAATGCTCTGGCCAGTCTGCAGCAGGGCCGGTTGCGCTATACCAAATCGGCGTTTATTACCTTCAACCCCGCGGGGATGCCGCTCCACACCGAGTTCGCGAATTCGGCGATCAAGGTGACACAACGCTTTGCCTACGAACAAGTGATGCCGCTGTTGAATGATGACGAAACGAAAGTGGCGAGTAACGAGGAAGTGCCGGGTCAGCCCGTCGTCGACCCGCAGGTGCTGGCATTGCTCAAGCGGATGCACGAGTTGGCCATGATTCTGCGTAAGCGGCGATTTGATCGAGGAGCGTTAGACCTGGCGCTGCCCGAAGTCAAAATCGACATGGATGGCGATGGCAAGGTGACGGGGGCTCATGTTGTTTCCCATGACGAGAGCCATCAGATCATCGAAGAGTTCATGCTGGCCGCGA
>DASYEA010000004.1:0-4154 GCA_036499265.1 Schlesneria sp.
GCCTTCAGTCAGGCGAGCAAAATCGAATTCAAAGCTGATCAGTCGCGCCTTCCCGTCGTCGCGACCTCCGACGATCTCTGTGCAACCCAGATAGAGCCCTGCTTCCCAGCCCTCTTGCGTTAATTCGCACTGATAGCCGACTCGGGCCACACCGGCCAACGGTTGAAACATTGCCGCGGTTTGATGAACCAATGTCGTCAGCCATTCGGGGCGACGAGCACGTTCCTTGCGATCCCGCTTGTGATTTTCCAACTGCTTGAGCAGATGATGAACCAACAGATGCGAGTGGGACAAAGTGAAACTCCGGTGGTCCGTGTGATCACTCCGCGGTGACACGAACGTGCATTGATTTTGATGGATGCGATGGCTTCTTGCGTTCGCGACTGTTGACTCAGGCCCGACAAGGCGTCGTAATAATCGAAGCCACGTAGGTATCGGGTTGTGGGTCGCCGAAAGCGCGTTGAAAATCGTCAGACGGCGGAACCTATGCAACTGGTAGACCAATCGCGCACCGTGTGCTGCGGTACCGGAACGTGCCGAGCAAGACGGTTCTGACGTGGAAACAGAGTGCGCGGTACCGGTGGAGAAATGTGAAGTTTTCTGGACAAAGTCACATTTGTTTGTAACTCTTACAGGAACTGCCTCGGAATCGGGCGGCCTCCAAGATCGATATGAGATCGTCAGGTTCGTGTAACGGCATATCTTGAAATGCCTTGTGTTGAAAGTGCGACTCCGGCAACATTGGCCGGTCCGCTGTTTGCTTCAGTCAATGAATTGTTGAGTGGATTGGCATGGATGCTAGAACCTCAACCCGTATTTTCGGCCTCTGGATCATCTCGGAATCAGCATGGACGCGTTCTTCCGCAGCCTACTTCTCCTCGGCGCCGTTGTTTCTCTCGGCGCTGGCTATCGCACCCCCAACTTCGTCGTGACTGCCCCTTCCGCAGAACTCGCGAAGCAAGTCGGCGATGCCGCCGAAATCTATCGCAAGGAATTGGCGATTGAGTGGATCGGGAAGCCGCTTCCCGGTAATTGGCAAAATCCCTGTCCGATCGACGTGAACCCCGGAATAATGGGGGCCGGAGGGGCGACGACTTTCAATTTCCAGAACGGCGAAGTGTACGGCTGGAAGATGGAGATCTTCGGCAGTGAAGAACGAATCCTGGATTCGGTGCTGCCTCACGAAATCAACCACACGATTTTTGCTTCCTATTTCCGGCGGCCACTGCCTCGCTGGGCTGACGAAGGGGCTGCGTCCCTGATTGAGAATGAGTGCGAACGAATGCGTTTACGTAAGATTCACGATCAAGTGATGAATACAACTCGCAAAATTCCACTGGCATCACTGCTGGAGATGAAAAACTACCCGAAAGAAAAGCAGCAAGTGCTGACGCTGTACGCCGAAGGACATTCGTTGGCGGACTTCTTGATCCAACGGAGTGACAAGCCAACCTATTTGAAGTTCCTGCAACTCGCACACGACAAGGGATGGCCAATTGCTCTGAAAGAGATCTATCAGTTCGACAGCGTCGATGCCCTTGAACGAATCTGGGACAAGTGGGTGCTGGCTGGCAGTCAACCGCTGCAGTTGCCAAAGGGAACTCTACTGGCTGACAACAAAGCCTCCAAAGCTCCTGCGAAATCGAAAGAAACGATTCGCGGACAGTCGCCCGATGCAGAGCCAAGCGTTCCTCGAATCCAGCGTGAGGAAGCTTCCCTCGACGACATTAGTGAAGGAATCACGGTCGCAGCCGGCTTGAGCCGCGAGTATCTGGAGCAGCCGGTCCTAACGCAGCTCGCACGTTCAGGTGCCGCCCGCGTTCCTCATGATCGGCCAGTTCGGCCTGCTCCACAGGATTAGTCACGTTCCGCTTTCACTAACCCTCTCGCTCACGCGAGAGGATTAGGTGATCAACGCAGTGTGTTGATTGCGATGTGGTGCCAAGGCATTTGAGGCGGCGAGTTCTTCGTTGGCTCTCCTCTCGGCGGAGCGAGAGGGCTACTCAAGACCAAGCTGGATTCCAGGCGACTTCCCACACATGTCCGTCGGGATCCTGGAAGTAACCGGCGTAGCCGCCCCAGAACGTTTCGGCGGCTGGCTTCACAATCACAGCGCCGGCTTGCTTGGCCTGCTCCATTGCAACGTCGACTTCTGCTTTCGACCTGACGTTGTGTCCCAGCGAGAATTCCGTGGCACTGGGTGATTCGAGCGGCAGACCGGTGTCGTGCGACAGACTGCGGCGAGGCCACAGCGCCAATTTCAAGCTGCCCAGTTCGAAAAAAGCCACCGCTCCATATTCGAACTCGGTGCCGATAATGCCTGGCGTCTGAAAGCCGAGTCCGCGATAGAATGCGACCGCTCGCTCAAGATCGTCCACAGCAAGCGTCAGGACCGTGATCCGTGGTTCCATCGATCTGCTCCGTTTCTAGTCCAATGGGTTATCACCTCAGTTTGATTGTAAGGTGGAGTGATCCTGCGCGGGAATGGACCATGCAATGATATCGTCGCATGACAGTTGACCGAATTGGGGGCCTGTTCTCCGGCGACGTCGGCAGCAACAATGGAGATCGTCGCACAGCGACGACGTGAATAATGATATGCCGCCGATCGTGAATTGACTCAACAAGAGGTTCTCCACATGAAGGCTTACGAACTGCAAGCGACCGGTAATCTGGACGGCTTGGTATTGGCGGAGCGGCCGGAGCCAGAGGTTGGTCCTGGAAAAATGTTAGTTCGAGTTCATGCGGTCTCGCTGAATTACCGAGATCTACTGGTTGCCAATGGCAGCTACGGGAAGGTCGCGTTTCCATTGATCCCGGCCTCTGACGGAGCGGGCGAAGTCACCGCGGTCGGCGAGGGTGTGTCGCGGTTTAAGGTCGGCGACCGGGTTGCGGGCAGCTTCTTTCCCGACTGGATCGGTGGTGAAGTAAGTCCCGAACGGACCCGCGCGGCACGCGGTGCCGGCAAAACCAACGGCATGCTCGCGGAGTTTGTAGCGATCGGCGAAGAGACGGCCGTGCGAATCCCCGACCATCTGAGTTTTGAAGAAGCAGCTACCTTGCCTTGCGCGGCTCTCACAGCGTGGCATGCCTTGGTGGAGCAAGGTGGCATCAAGGCAGGTGAAACTGTCGTGCTGCTGGGAACCGGTGGCGTCTCACTGTTTGGACTGCAATTCGCCAAGATGCACGGCGCGAAGACGATCGTCACGTCGAGTAGCGACGAAAAACTCACTCGAGCCCGCATGCTGGGCGCTGACCAGACGATCAACTACTCCGTGACACCGAACTGGGAAGAGAAAGTCATTGAGCTCAACGGCGGACGCGGAGCGGATCACGTTGTCGAAGTTGGCGGAGCAGGGACATTCGCCAAGTCGTTGAAAGCGACACGACCAGGGGGTCACGTCGCGATGATCGGCGTTCTGGCAGGTCTCTCCACGGAGTTGCGTGTTACCGACATCGTGATGAAAAGCCTGCGCGTCAGTGGCATCTTCGTCGGCAGTCGCGACATGTTCGACGACATGAATCGCGCGATCGCCTTGCACCGGCTGAAGCCGATCATCGACAAATTCTTCTCGCTTTCCCAGACGAAAGCGGCTTATGAATATCTGCAAAGCGGACGCCACTTCGGCAAGATCGTGATCTCGCTCGACGGCTGATTGTCGATCAATCAGTTTGCGACACGGCTGCAGGTGCCCAACACCCCTGAGGCTTCGAAGAGTAGCAACAGACTAGACTCACCACGCTAGTCGAGCTTGGTTACTCGCTGCCGCGGCGTCCAAAGTATCAGAAAGGCAGAAAGTAGGGTGAGGGGAATGATGAGAGACAAATACGAAATGATAAGAAAACGAAATCGCCGAATTGCAGCAACATCTTCAACAACTGCACAAATCCACCATCGCCATGTGAACTCAGGATTTTGAAAGAACAGCGGTTCGCGACTGCCCAATTCAGGGTCAAGCGGCAACGATCTCCAGTGCGGAGGTTGCCCATCTAGATCCTTCCGATCGAGATTCAAAAACATTCCCCAAACGATGTACCCTTGAGTCGAAAACAACAGCACCGGTGTTGTCTTTCCGATCGAGAAGTAAATCTGATCTTCAATGCTGAGGCTTCGAATCCATTGTCCAGCCAGCACGCATGCTAACCCCAGGGTG
>DASYEA010000005.1:0-2110 GCA_036499265.1 Schlesneria sp.
AACCCCAGATTTGGTGCCGCTGATAGAACGGATCAAAACGACAGTCATGCCCACATCTTGGGAGCGCAAACATGCGGCCGCGTCGATTCGATCATTCAATTCCACCTCGTCCGTTGTCGTGAGACAAACGGCAACCGGACATGCTGCGATCGAAAGATTCCTCGATAAAATGCGTCGGGATCCGCCGATGAAAATTTCCGAGTAACTTTCACCTTCAAGCTGACATGATTAGCGGACAAGAGACCTTGGGGCCAACGAGGTCAGCCGCAGTAGACAAGGACGTTGAAATGGCTGATCCAAGAAATCCATGGCGCATCGCTGTCTTATCAGGCGGCGATTCCGACGAGCGAGAAATCAGCCTGCAGAGTGGTGCTGCCGTTCAGCAAGCACTTTCAGCGAGAGGCCATTTTGCATTGCACTTGGATCCCTCAGTTGTGGATGTGAAAGGGGTCGATTGGCGTCAATTCGACGTGGCTTTCCTGGCCTTGCACGGTCAGTTTGGTGAGGATGGTCAGGTCCAGCGTATTCTGGAGGATGCCGACATTCCGTATACAGGAAGCGATGCGACCGCATCACGACTTGCGTTTAGCAAGTCGGCCGCCAAGGAGCGATTCCTGCAGTTTGGTGTCCCCACTCCCGAGTATTCGCTGTTGCACTACACGGACGATTTGTCGCGGATTGAACGCATCACCCGCGAGATAGGTTACCCGCTAGTGATCAAACCGGATTGCCAGGGTTCCAGCTTGGGGGTCACGATTGTCAAGTCTCCCGACGCCGTTTCCGCAGCCCTGAAGCATTGCTTTCACTTCGATGGCTTTGCTGTCGTCGAGCGAGCAATCATCGGGACCGAGTGGACCGTTGGATTGCTGGATGACTTGGTTCTGCCGCCGATTCTGATCGAAACGGACCGCGAGTTCTTCGATTGGCATGCCAAGTACGAAGACGACAACACGCGGTATCTATTTGACTCATCGTTTCCTCCACACGTCCTGGATCGTATTGCGGATGTGGCGAAGAACGCCTGTCGCGCGCTGGGGACTCGTGGCATGGTCCGCGTCGACTTGCGAGTCGATGAACAACTGAATCCGTGGCTTCTCGAAGTGAATACGATTCCCGGTTACACCAGCCATAGCCTTGTCCCTAAGGCTGCTGCTCGCATGGGAATTGAATTCGGTGAACTCTGCGAACGCTCGATCGAATCGTGCTTGCGGAAGGAACCGCCTCATCCGCATATCTTGCCGAGAACTTCCGTTCGACGTGCTGCGAACGACAACTAGGTGACATGGCTGATTCGGCGTGAATTGCCGATGAGCGAATGGTCGATTGAAGATCTATTGGCGGTGAGTGCTCGCCGCCAGTTGATTTCATAACGATTGCTCGTCGGCAAGAACCGTTGATGTCTCACCCTTCTCCATCATTGTATGACAACGGCACCGCAAAGCCGCCTCCATTCGCCGCTCGTTTCTTTCGGCCGGTCCGATTGGCGAAGTTTGCCTGCCTGGTCGGCCTTAGTGTTTTCATCCCGTATCTCATTCCGCACATTCCCAATCTGGCATCGCGTGCGGAATATCGGCTTGAAACGACGAAGATTCAACTCAAGCCCGCGATCGAACGTCCTGTTCCCATGGACCTGATTGAACAGGTGCGTCGCCAAAGCGAGTTGCCGCACGAGTTGTCATTACTCGACTCCAAGCTCTCGAAGACTGTCGGCGACGCTTTCGCAAGTCACCCTTGGGTGGCGCGTGTGATTTCTGTGCGCCAATCATTTCCTGCGGAAGTGGTCGTTGAACTCGAATTTCGACGCCCTGTGGCGATGGTACAAGTGAAGGGAGGGCGAATCCCGATCGACGCCTTCGGTTTCGTGTTGCCCAGCGAAGACTTCACCGTCGCAGATGTTTCCCGATTCCCGACGATCCGCATGGCCGGGGCAGGGAATCTGTCGCGAGACGGTGGCCGAATTAACCAGGCAGGATTGATCGGCGCGGGCCGTATCGCAGAATTACTCGCTCCTTCATGGTCTCACCTGGATCTCGAGGCGATCGAACTGCCTCGAGTGGCAACTGGAGTGGAACCATCTGACTTGCAGATTCAGCTTCAATCGAAAAGCGGA
>DASYEA010000006.1:0-5412 GCA_036499265.1 Schlesneria sp.
TCAGTTTCTGCATCTCAGTTCTGTGACGCCCGAGCACGTTGCCGACTGTGTGATCGAGGCCTTGCGACAAGAGACATTTCTCGTCCTGCCGCATCCCGAAGTCGGTGAGTTCTTTGAGTTCAAAACCAAAGACTACGACCGCTGGCTACACAACTTTGCACACGTCAACACTCGCCTGAATCGCCGTAACGACCGAGCTGCCGCCAAGGCGCAGACAAGCGCGGAATAACCGCGTGTTATCGGCGCGTCGCGAATCGCAGCTTCGCCGATGTCGATCTTGGATTCGAACGCTGCTCCTCCGCACTGGGGCGCATGACCTCTTCGGAAATCGAGGCATAGATTCCGTCTCGAAGACTGGCCTTGAAGGCCTGCTTTACACGTCGATCTTCGCCCGAATGAAACGTCAGCATCGCGACTCGGCCACCAGCACGAAGGCACGTTGGAATCTGAGCGAGCAGGGCATCGAGAGCACCGAATTCGTCATTGACTGCAATTCGAAGTGCCTGAAAAACACGGCGAATCGAGATGGCAATCTGATCCGGCGAACAAGCCGTCTTATCGAAGGCAGAGCGAATCACTTCCACCAGATCCGAGGTTGATTGGATTGGCTGATCCTTCTGCGACTGCACGATGACCCTCGCCAGTGGGCCAGCATAAGGCTCGTCGGAGTTCTCCGTCAGCAAGGCAGCCAGCTTGGCCTCGTCAATCTTCGACAACAGGGTCGCAGCCGATTGGCCGTGCTGAGGATTCATTCTCATGTCGAGCGGTGCGTCAGATTTGAAGGTGAACCCTCGCGCGGGATCATCCAATTGCATCGATGAAACCCCCAGATCGGCGAGAACGGCATCCACACCGTCGGGAAACACCTCGGCAACCGCTCGCGCCAGTCCCGCAAAGTTCGAACGCCGAACGGTCAAGCATTGCGGCAAGACCCCTTGCTCAAGCAATCGCTGCTCAGTCTTGGGCAATTCGATCGGATCGACATCCAATCCGAGCAATCGACCGGTGGGTTGGATTAATGACAAGATCTGGGCGGCGTGCCCTCCGTATCCCAGCGTACAATCAACGACTGAATCACCCGCCCTTAATGCCAGCACGTTCAGGATCTCTGTCACCATGATCGACCGATGTGATCCCGCGGGCGTTTTGCCGCCGGCAAGGATCTTGGCCACATCGTCAGCATAGCGATCTGGTTGGTGCTCCTTGTACTTCTCACCGAATGAACGAGGATGCGTCCCTCGGTAACGCGGGCGGCGTGGCGGACGGTCTGGAGTGGGATCGGAATCAGTCATTTGGAGAACAGTAAATCGCAAGCAGGAATGGGACTCGGGCAGATTGTACGGCGACAGGCAATCACCAGACACCCACGAATCATCGCATTCCCGCCCCAAAGAACGAAGTCACGCTTAGACGAAAAGCCGCGCATCTGCCGCGACGTTGCGTCTAAGCGTGAATCTGCAATCGCGTCCACGAACGCGATCCGGCAGTCGCGTTAGTAGCCGCGACTTGTGCTCGAAGCGTCGTCCTGCAAGCCTTGTTGTTGCAGCTTGTACCGCTCCATGGCACGAATCTGGTTTGCCAGCTTCTGCTCTGGTCCCATCGGGAAGTACTGCACATCGTCGTCGAGGTAGTACGCCGACGGCAATGTCTGGCCGCTGATCGTCGATTGAAAGCAGCCAGTCGAGAATGCCGACATCACCATACAACCTGTCAGCAGCAGGCCTCGTCCAAACCGATTCGCATTCCGCATCATGACTGCATCCTTGCCCGACGAACTTCTAATGGCACGAAAACCATCCAAGTACAGAATCGGCCGGTGCAATCGGAAACTTTGGTCAAATCGTTAGAGTTGGCAAATATTACTGCCTCGGTTGAACGGAAAGGCTCGATCCGGAATCGGCAACCCCGAAAGACGTCAATCCGCATCATCATACAACAAAACAAGTTACGCCTAAACCAAAACGACAGCGGCCAGCCCCGGTTGGTGGGGATGGCTGACTGCTTAACGCTACAACTGCTTGCTATATTATGCTTTAAAGACTCGCTGCAGCTCTTCCAAAGAGGTTTTCCCCTCCGACACCAGGCGCAGTCCGTCTTTATGAAATGTCAGGCAGCCCTCATTACGAGCGGCGACCTTAATCTGGTCGGCCGTCGCACCAGACGCAATCAGTTTGCGGAGACTGTCTGAGACGACAATGGTCTCCAGCATCGCGACACGACCGAAGTAGCCGATCCCGTCGCATTTTTCGCATGGGGGATCTTCTTCACCCGTCTTCTCGTCGACCATTGGCTCGCCCTTGCGGTAGAGCACTTTCGTCTCTGGAGGCAGGCCCACCTTTTCGAGAAGCTTCGGATTCGGACGGAACGCTTCGCGGCAACTGGTGCATAGGATCCGAATCAGCTTCGTACTGTACGCGGCATCAATGATGGTACTGGCGAGTTCTCGGTTTCCGGACCACTCTGCCAATTGCCAGATTCCATTGGCGGCATCCTTCGCCGACATCTCGGACATGATGGTGATTCGATCGGCGACGCTCATCAGTTGCTTGGTCGCGTCGGCATCACGAATTGGCTTGACCAGGACGACGTCAGCTTCTTCGCGCATCATGCGCCCGATGCTGGTTTCGATATCGTCCCCTTCGTTCACTTCGAAAAGCTTGATATTGATCAGTTCGCGACTGCCGGGATCGGCGATCGAATAGATCGAGTACAAATAGACATCGATCCCACGAACGAGCGCATACAACGTCGTCGTGACACCTGATCCGGTCGGACCGCAGACGACAATGATCCCGTGGCGATTGGACGTCAACTGACGAATCATCGCTCGGCTGGCATCAGTGAATCCAAGCTCTTGCGGCGTGTCGAGCTTTTGCTTCAGGTTGCGGATGCGAACGGTCAGTCGCTCGGTTCCATCCGCTTGCGGCGCGATATCCGTCGTCAGTTCGTACTTGATCTCATTGAATTCCGCCTTCACCCCGCCGACCTGATGTTTGCCTTTCAGCTTGGCATCCAGGCCCGACAGGATTTTCAGCATCTGCATAACCGCCACAGCCTGCTGCTTGGGCATGCGGCTACCGGCGAACGGCATTCCATCGACTGATAGCGCGGTTTGAGCCTTCTCGCCTTTGATCTCCAGTCGGACCATTTCGGCCCGGCGTTCGAGAGCATCCGTAATCATTTCGCGAGTCGGCAACAACGCGGCCTGCACCAGTCGCGCGTTAGCCGCCAGGTCGGCCGATCGACCGTTTAACGCACCTTGAAAATTGACCAGATCGACTTCTTCTTCATCGTCCTCATCTTCATCATCGTCATCATTGTCTCGAGATTTGCCGAAGCCGAAGATCATGCTCGCCTCTCCCGTCACATTATCAAATCAGTGGAATGGATCAGACCCGTTTGCCGATTCGCTTACAGCAGTCCGTAGGCAATCAAGGTCTTCTTGAGTCGCGCTTCTTCAGCCTCGGTCAGCGGCGTCATGGGCAATCGCAGTTCGCCGGTGTCGCGTCCCAGCATCTTCATCGCCGCTTTGACAGGGATCGGATTGGTCGCGATTCCCAACATGTCCCGGCACAGGCCGAACAGCTTGAAGTGCCACTTTTGAGCTTCGGCAATATTGCCAGCCTTCCACGCCTTCAGCAGTTGCACCATATCGCCGGGGACGATGTTTCCCACGACCGAAACGATTCCGCTGCCACCCATCGCCAGCAGTGGCAACGTGAGGCTGTCGTCGCCCGACAGCACCGTCAGATTGGTATTGGCCAACGTATGTGAAGCCTGATCCATCGAACCGGTCGCTTCTTTGATCGCGACGACATTGGGAATCTCGGCGATCCTGGCGACGACTTCGGGCTCCATGTTTTTCGCTGTGCGCCCGGGGATATTGTAGAGAATAATGGGGATATCAACGGCTTCCGCGATCGCTCGGTAGTGCTGATAAAACCCTTCGCCGGTCGGCTTGTTGTAATATGGGGCGACCATCATCGCGCCGTCGGCACCGCAAGACTTGGCGAACTTTGTTGTCTCGATCGCCTCTTGCGTGCTGTTGGAACCCGTTCCAGCCATCACTTTAATCTTGCCAGCGGCCTGCTCGCAGGTGATCGCGATGACTCGGTTGTGCTCTTCGTGAGTCAACGTCGGGCTTTCACCAGTCGTCCCCACGGGGCACAAGCCATTGGTTCCCTGTGCGATATGCCAGTCCACAGACTTTCGCAGTGCCGCTTCGTCAACTTTGCCATCCTTGAAGGGAGTGACGATTGCGACGGTCAACCCTGCGAACTGTTCGCCCTTGCGTGCCATTCTGATTCTGCTTTCAACGTGTCTAGTAGGTGTGGTCAGCCTTGTTTCTGCCGGGTGCCACTGGCAGCAGCTTTGGGCTGCCAGTGTCTTGCCCAACCGAGATCAGACTTCCATCGACCAACGGGGCCTTGAGATAATCGACGCTATCCTACCGATCAATCTTTACCGCTCTGCTTCGTTTTCCCGCATCGTGAAGACACTGGCAACCCAAAGCTGTCGCCAGTGGCACCCGAGAGGGGGACTGTCGGTCCCGTACCTATTTTTGCGGTCTATTTCGCCAGTCAAGTCCTGACATCTCTGCCAGAGCCAACATCAACGCATGCGTTCCATTTCGGCCCCAGCCCTTGGCCTTCACGGAGAGATAAAGCTGTTCACCCAAGGCCAGCCCGGGAAGTGACAAACCCATCCGTTTCGCTTCGGCCAGAGCAATCCCCATGTCTTTGATAAAATGTTCGACGAAAAATCCTGGATCGAAGTTGTTGTTCATCACGCGCGGGCCGAGGTTGGTGAGCGACCAACTTCCGGCTGCACCCGGTCCTACCGACTGCAGCATCGTGGGCAAGTCGAGTCCCGCCTTGTAGCCGTACAGCAGGGACTCGCAGACGCCAATCATGTTGGTCGCGATCAGAATCTGATTCGCCATTTTGGTGTGTTGCCCAGCGCCCGCGCCACCTTGATAGACGATCGTTTTCCCCATCGCCGAGAAGAGCGGCTGCAGTGATTCGACGATGTCTTTATCGCCACCAATCATGATCGACAGGGCGGCATTCTTCGCGCCGATGTCGCCTCCGGAGACGGGTGCGTCAACACTGGCGACACCTTTCGATTTCGCGGCGTCGTAAATCTCGACCGCCAGCGATGGCTCACTGGTCGTCATGTCGACCAGGACATTCCCAGCCTTCGAACCGGCGAGCGCCCCGTTGGTCCCGAGCATCACTTCGCGGACGTCGCTGGGAAAGCCGACGATGGAGAAGATCACGTCTGACTGCTCGGCGACGGCTTTGGGAGATTCGGCCCACTTCGCGCCGCGAGCGACCAGCGGTTCCGCCTTCGCCTTAGACCGTGTGTAGACAGTCGCGGTGTAACCGGCTGTCATCAGGTGGCCCACCATGC
>DASYEA010000007.1:0-3014 GCA_036499265.1 Schlesneria sp.
TGCGAATGATATCGCGGGGGTGAAAGCGTATCCTTCCCTTGATCAAGTTCCCTTAGCGACAATCGAAAGAATTTCGGTCTATCTTCCGGCAGAGACGGGCCTGATGCTACTGGATCAGATTGCCGCCAAACAGCCACGCGAGGTCTGGTTCAATCCCGGCAGTGAAAGCAACGAATTGCTGGAACGAGCGGAGTCGCTTGGTCTACCGGTCATCGCCGCCTGCAGCTTGATTGATCTGGAAAGTCGTAGCAGCTAAAGGGCATTTCGAGGGAAGCGGACAGCAGACTGCATGAAGTTGCTGGTCGACTAAGGCAAGCATAGTATATCGAACGGTTATCAGTGTTGGTTGCCTGTCCTTGGACGTTCGTGGAATCTTCATGTCAGACCTCAGCGGGACTTCGACTGAATCAGTAGGTCGAATTGTCGCGCCGATCGATCCTAGTGAGATCCCGCTCGCACAAGAGAGCTTGAGGTCCGTCTCTGTTCCGATCACTCAAGCATGGCTTGATGAATCAACGTCGGTGGCGACGAGCGAGAGCAAGACAGTATTATGGGTGCGGCGAAGCGATCAGATCGTTGTTTGGCTTTTGTCCGTTGTCCTACTGATGTTGCTGGGAATTCACTGGGTACGGCTATCGAGATGGGGAATTTCCCCTGTCGAATTGAGTAGCCAGAAACCTCGTGAGTACTATTACTCACTGGACATCAACAAAGCGTCGTGGGTCGAGTGGGCTCAGTTAGATGGGATTGGTGAGGTGATGGGTCGGCGGATCGTCGCCAACCGTGAGGAACATGGCCTGTTTCGCAATCCCGATGATGTCAGTCGCGTTAAGGGAATTGGGCCTCGATCCATGCAAAAAATCAGACCGTTCTTGCGCGGCGGGACGGAGTCTGAGTCTGACCAGCCGATGCCCAAAGTCGTAGAATAATTCTTCTCAATTGTTGTTCAATGCCACATCTTGATTCTCTTGAAATGCGATCCCCCTCACCACAATTGAAGGAAGTTCCCGCAGGGCTGATTGACGTCCCGGGAGGTTGGACGGAGCGAGAATGGACAATCGAAGGCCATGACTTTCGACTCGTCCTACCTGCATCGCCCGATGCGTTCCTCGATGACGCAGAAGTCCATGCGGCATTTGATCGTGATGAATACATGCCCTACTGGGCGTACTTGTGGCCTGCCTCATTAAAAATGGTTGCCACGGTGTTGCGGTCGAAGTGGACTGCTGACACGGAAGTGCTGGAATTAGGGGCAGGCATTGGCCTCGTCGGGTTGGCTGGCCTGGCCAAAGGCCTCAATGTGACCTTCAGCGACTACGAATCTAAAGCCGTTGACCTGGCGCTGTTCAATGCACGCCGTGCCGGCTACACCCAAGCCTCGGGACTGGTTCTGGATTGGAGAAATCCACCTGAACGGCAGTATTCCTGGCTCTGGGGCTGCGAACTGCTCTATGAAGACCGCAATCACGAGCCGCTGCTAGAACTCACTCGTTCAATGCTCACCTCGGACGGTACCGCATGGTTTGTCGACGGTGGACGAGCCAAAGCAGAACGGTTTTGCAAACTGTTGCCGGAATTTGGACTAAGCTGTCGAATCTTCGATGAAGAAATGCAACCACTGCCTGCGCCTCGAGTTGGACGCTATCAATTGATTGAAGTCCGCTTCGCCTAGAGGGCTACAACCTTTTGGTTGCCGTCACCTTTCCAGTTGGCGCTCCGAAATTGAAGCAAACTGACGTATCACCGAATTCAGATGTTGTACTTTCTGCGCGAGGCGAGGTTATAATCAGGGGAACTGCCGGTACTCCCGCCATCGAATTCGCCCGCCAATTGGATTTTCCTTTCATCATTCAACGAAGGCCACGTGCGCTCGTGCCAACGTCAATTGTCTTAATGCCTTATCGTCGACTCATTTCAGTAGGCTTGTTCCTCTTGCCCGCCATGTTGGCAGGATGCGACAAGCAGGAAGGGATCTCGACTTACACAGTCGCGTCGCACGAGTCCCTGCAGACGCCGGAGTATCTGGCTCTTGTCGCTCAGCGGAAAGCGGGCCCCGCTCGCATGCTGGCCGCGATCGTTCCCAACGGGGCTGCGCTGTGGTTCTTCAAGCTGCAGGGCCCGCCAGAATTGGTCGCCAACCGCGAACCCGAATTTCGAGAACTGCTCAAGTCGGTCAAATTCGAACTCCCGAAATCGATCGAATTAGAAAAAGGCAAAACCCCGAGCAACAGCGATGAAATTCCCAAGTGGTCTTTACCAGCGAATTGGAAAGAGCAGCCTGGCAATGAAATGCGGTTCGCGACGCTCGTGCTGCCTGATTCTCCGCTGGAAGTGACTGTCACAACATTGCCCGCAGGTGGCGACCTGACGGAAGCGATTCTGGCCAACATCAATCGCTGGCGAAACCAACTCGATCTGCCCTTTATCGAAACAGATGATCTGAAGACTCGCACCGAAACAATCACTCACGGTAAGTTGACCATTACGCTGATCAACATCGTCGGCAAGGTGCGCCCGAAAGCTGCGATGCCAGCCGGGATGCCCCCCATGGCCGGGCCAGCGATCAGCAAGGCCCCTCCAACTCCTGAAACAACCCGGGATGAGCCTGCTGAAATCAAATTTGAGAAACCAAAGGAATGGCGAGAAGCTCCACCGAAAATGTTTACGCTCGCGGCATTTGAAGTGACCGAAGGAAAACAAAAGGTCGCCATCACTGTCTCGCGTGCGGGTGGATCAAAGGTGGCCAACGTGAACCGTTGGCGAGGCCAATTGGGATTGAAGCCGATGCCCGATGACGAGGTTCTGAAATCGTTGGAGAATATCTCCGTGGGTTCACGCACCGGCGAACTGGTGACCTTGGAAAACGATGGCCAGACGATGCTGGGGCTGATGATTCCTGACGGTGAGCAGTCCGTATTTGTTAAGCTGATGGGTGACGCCGAATTGGCGAAGAAGGAACGAGCGAGATTTGATGCCTTCGCGAAATCGCTGAAGCTCTGACTCCGCTTGCACGA
>DASYEA010000008.1:0-4798 GCA_036499265.1 Schlesneria sp.
TGGGTAACACGAATCTGACAGGCTGGACGACCGGTCTGCAGTTCGCCATGCCAATTGGTTTACGTGCGGCTCGCATGCAGTTGCACAACATTGAGTTGCAACTCGTGAAAGCCCGTGCTGCCTTGGCGGCCCAGGAGCAGGACATCAACCACGATTTGGCTGAAGCAGTTCAGCGAATCGACGCAGCGTACCGAGTGGCTCAGACTCAGTTGGACCGAAAGATTGCCGCCGTCAAACGCGTGGAAGCGACGATGGCTCTCTACGAGGTTGGGGCTCGCGACGAACAGAATCAAGGAGTGACCCTCGACCTCGTGTTGCGTGCTCAAGCTGCGAATGCGGCGGCCGAAATCGCCTACTTCACCGCGTTGATCAACTACAATAAGGCGATCACCGAATTCCACTGGCGTCGCGGGATGCTGCTGGAAGTCGATGGGATCCACGTTGCCGAAGGTGACTGGGACGCCGCCGCGAAAGAGGATGCTCTCAAGCGAGCCTGGGAACGCAGCTACGGCAGACCGGCTAACTACCTCGAAACAGAACCCGAGGAATATGGTTCCGGAATGCCGAATCCGAAGACAGACCTCTACCCAGGTCTGCCTCAAGGAGCAGAGGTTCACTCGATCTCTGATCCAACCGATTCACCCACGCTGGCTCCGGTCTTGCCGGCACCAGCAGCCGAGTCGGGACGAGCCCGGGTTGAGTAGTGGAACTGGTATCGGAACCGCGCTGTCACTTCGACAGCGCGCGTTCCAGATGCCAGGTTGTGATCGCCAGATCCGACTTCAAGCTGTCGTAGCGCTGCTGAGCGGCTGACTGTGTTTCTGCAGTTGCCGGACTGCGGATGGCTCGCAGCAAGACATTCTTCGGCGTATGCTCGAGTTCAATGAACTCAAGAATCTGTGTGCGATAGCCTTGGACATCAAGCAAGCGTCCTCGCAATGCGTCCGTCGCCATGGCGGCGAATCGCTCGCGAAAGATCCCGTAGTCGGTGAGTCCCGGCATAACCGCTTTGTCCAGAATGTTGTTCAGCTCGTGTTGGCAACAGGGGACAGCCAGGATCGCATCCGATTGCCAGCGAATCGCGCCCGCAATCGCATCGTCGGTGGCGGTGTCGCAGGCATGCAACGAAACGGCCAGGTGGACGTGTTCGGTCGGTTGGAATGATTCAATCCGCCCGACTTCGAATCGCAGGCCGCCACAGCCGAGTATCTTCGCGATGCGACTGCAATCGGCGATGACATCCTGCTTCAGATCCAGGCCGACAATATTCACTTCACGGCGGTGGATACGCGTGAGTAGATGATGCAAGGCAAACGTCAGGTAGCTTTTTCCACAGCCGAAGTCGACGACATGGAGCGTCCCTTCGGACGGGAGATTCGGCATCAGATCTTCGACGAATTCCAGGTACCGATTGATCTGTCTGAACTTATGATACATGGCTGATTTGATTTGACCGTTCGGCAGCATCACCCCGATTTCCACCAAGAATGGGCAGGGAACGCCCACGGGAATCAGGTACTGCTTCTCCCGGTTGTGGCTCAAATCCGTGGACGGCTTCAGCGTTGGTTTTGATTTCTTGAAGCGGACTTGGCCGCTGCGATGCCGCTTGAAAGCAAGATCTTCGACTTTCGTGAAGAGATGCGCGTCGGCGAAAGAAGTGCAGAAGACCGATTCGACTCGCTTTTGCAGTTCCTCTTCCGACAGATTTTCGTGGTGTTCCTGAGAACCGATTCGTGCGATCCACTGGTATTTGGTCTCGTCTCGCAGCAACACGGGACGGACCGTGACCTTGGGGGCTGCCCCGGTCATCGGCTGCATCGGCTGGCTGAGCGTCAGCCGCAGAAACGAGCCGTCTTGAAGTGTTGAAGAAAGAGATTCACTGAGAGAAGTCATTCGCAAAAAGTCCAATGGTGTGCTGCTGTAATTCGCGGGAGACAATTTGTACGATGCCAGCCGCCGTGCGAACAGTCATTGGCACACAATGACTGATCACTGATTCGCGAGGAACGTGTCGACAATCCGCAAACTCATTGAATTTGGAATCGCTGAGATCGCCGATGTCCACTGCAAATCAATCGCCGTTCGTCGTGCGTCATGCGACAGTCGACGACGTGAATCATCTGGACGCGTTTATCGAGCCATTTGTCAGATTGGGACGCTTGCTGCCGCGAACCCGAGATGAACTCGAAGATCTCACGGAAAACGGCTTTCTCGCGGAAGTGGACGGACGCATCGTCGGTTTCGCGGCTTTGGAGATCTATTCGACGAAGCTGGCTGAATTGCGCAGCCTGGCCGTGTCTTCTGAGTTTCAGGGACGCGGGGTCGGCAAGGCTCTTGTTCAGGCCTGCGTTGAATTGGCTCGACAGAAGCACGTCTTTGAAGTGATGGCGATCACCTCGTCCGACGAATTCTTCCATCGATGTGGGTTCGATTTTACGCTGCCCGGTGAGAAGAAGGCCGTCTTTCTGCAAACGCGTGAGTCGTACTGACCGCATCTGCTTCGAGCACGGTATTACATTACCCGTGCTCGAAGGTTGCGATCCAGTTCACTTCTTCACAAATGTTGTCTTCTTGATTCCGTCCAGCTTGGGAAAGCTGGCTTCCAGGAACTTGTTGCCTTCTTTTTGGATGCGTGGCTGCTGATCGCTGGGAGCTCCGCCGTAGCCGCTGTAAAGGCTCTCGACGACATCCATCCCTTCGACTACTTCACCGAACGGGGCGAATCCCTGATTGTCCAGGAAGTTGTTCGCCTTGTAGTTGATAAACACTTGAGTGGTTCGCGAATTCGGTCCGGAAGTGGCAAATGTGAGATAGCCCTTCTTGTTCGATCGACGGACCGGATCGTCTTTGATCTTCGCGTCGCGCCACTTATCCATGACTTTCGGATCCGCGCAGATCCCGAATTGAACCATGAATGGCTCTGGCTTCTGGATCACGCGGAAGAATTTGCAATCATCGTAGAACTTGGCTTCGATCAGTTCGTGGAACCGTTCCGCTCCGATCGGTGCCCAATCCTTATGGATTTCGACGACAAAATCACCGGCAGTGGTTGTGAACTTCACGCGGTAGTTGTCGGGCACGCCCCCTTCTTGATTTGAAACGAGCTTGATCTCGTCTTCACTTTCGGCGAGTGCGGGGGCCTTCGTGACTGGGGGATCGCCTTTGACTTGAGCGGCTCGTGATCCGCATCCGACCAGGACGAGCCATCCCACCACTAACAACCATTCCCGGCGCTGCATCGTTTCACTCCTTGAGGTGCTGTCTGAAATTGCATATGAGTTGAGCCATCTCGTGCCAAGATCTTAGTAAACGTACGCTCGACATAGAAGTCTGCATTGATTCTTGGGAATTTCGCGATCAAGCTGCTGAAACCTCGCCCCAATTTCCTGAAGGCTTTATGCCGAAACCAAAGTCTGGCCTCACTCTTTCACCGACATCCCGTTTGCCTGTCGCAGACGGACCGGCCAAGCCCTCATCCCATGTCTCATGGCGATGGTTCTGGCCTTTCGTGGCCATCTGCTTATTCCTGCAGGCTGTACTGGCGGTTGATTGTGCTCGTCAATGGACTCCCACCCACGATGAATATTGGCACCTGCCGATTGGTCTGCGGATGTGGAAGTCTGGCAGATTCGACGACGATGTCATCAACCCGCCACCCGTCCGGCTTTGGGCAGCGATACCATTGGTTCTAGGTGGAGCGAAACCAGGCGACATCGATTCCAAGCTGGATGTCGGTGACATCGGGGACGTCTTCTGGAAGGCGAATGCCGACCAAGCACGTGGCTGGTTCTTCTGGGGCAGATTGATGATCGTGCCACTGGCCACATTGACGGGCCTGGCCATCGTCATCTGGTCTCGATCCTGGTACGGCGAGCGCGCGGCGCTGATCAGTGTGCTCCTATGGACTTGTTGCCCGACGGCACTCGCGAATTCGGCGATTGTGACGCATGACTTGGCCTTAGCTGCGTTCTGGACGCTGACGTTGCTCGCGCTCGCTCGCTTTGCAGAACGGCCAACATGGCGACGTGCCATTCTGTTTGGAGTCTTTCTCGGACTGACTCCGCTGACGAAATTAACAGGATTGATCCTGGTTCCGCTCAGTGTCTTGTTGTGGTTCGTGTTACGTTTGGGCACAGGAACCCAGCGGAGTTCTTCTGAGGCAAGGTTGATCGGTGTCGATCCGGCCTCTGAACAGGTCGCGGCAAGCGGCAGTTGGCGAATGATATTTCTCCAATGGGTTATCGCGCTATCAGTGTCTCTCGTCGTGATTAATGCCTGCTACCTGTTTCGTGGGACGGGCACCCGCTTGGGCGGTTTGAAACTGTCGAGTTCTCGACTTCAGGCTATACAGCAGATCAATGCTTTGACGAGCTTGCCGGTTCTGTTGCCAACGGACTTTGTCGCGGCTCTCGATCGCTTGTCTCAGGACTTGGAAAGACGCCACCCCGTCTATCTGGATGGGGAATGGAGTGATCGTCCTTTTGTCCGCTACTACGCCGCGGCCTTGTCTTACAAGCTGCCGATCAGCTCGTTGATTCTGGTGCTCGTGTCACTGGCGAATGTGGTGCGTCCACGACAGCATTCGCAAGACAGGCGGCATGGAATGTTCCTGTTAATCGCTGCCTCGATTCTGCCCCTCCTGGCCAGCGGTTCGTCGAATCAGATTGGTATTCGATATGTTCTCCCCACGTTTCCGTTGCTCTGCGTCTTCGCGAGCCAGTCCGCTCGATGGTTAGAGTTCGAAGGCGTCTCGTTCCGTTCGGTATGGATGTATCGTTTGGTCTGGGCGATGTTAATT
>DASYEA010000009.1:0-1798 GCA_036499265.1 Schlesneria sp.
TGGGAAGCACATTCCCGGCAAGATCGGCGACATTGTCCTGCAGCCTGGCGACACACTGCTGCTGGAAGGTCACCCCGAATTTGCCGAGCAACAGCGAAATTCGAGCGACTTCTTCTTAGTGAGCCATGTCGAAAACTCGACACCGATTCATCACGATCGTTCGTGGATCGCCGTCGCGATTCTGGCAGGGATGATTCTGCTGGCATCGCTGATCAGTCGCGAAGCTTCCGACGGACGGCCGGCAGTCGACTTCCTGTTGCCCGCCGCATTGATTGCAGCCCTCGCCATGATCGTCACGCGGTGTTGCACCAGCACCCAGGCACGTGAATCCATCGACTGGTCCGTGCTGATTGTGATTGGAGCCTCGCTGGGGATCGGCGAAGCGATCTCGCTGAGCGGAGCGGCCAAGTACCTGTCACAGCAATCGATTACGCTGTGCGGCTCCAATGCCTGGCTGCAACTTGCTGTGATCTACTTCCTGACAATGGTGCTGACCGAACTCGTCACGAATAACGCCGCCGCCGTGCTGATGTTCCCGTTGGCATTGGAAGTCTCCCGAACATTGGGTGTCAGCCATATTCCCTTCATGATCGCGATCATGGTGGCCGCATCGATGGGCTTTGCCACACCATTCGGCTATCAGACCAATCTGATGGTCTACGGTCCGGGGGGCTACAAGTTTCGTGATTACCTGGCGGTCGGCATCCCGCTGGATCTGGTGATGATGGCCATCACCGTTTCACTGACTCCCTTCGTCTTCAAGTTTTGACGGGAGACGGAGCGCGGGCGGTCACGGTTTCTTTTCCAATTCTGCGGCCAACTGATCGCACTTGGCTTGATCGCCCGCTTCGGCAGCGATCTGCATCCACTCTTTCAGAATAGCCGTAGTGTAGAGTCGATTCTGGCCTTTGCTGGCTTCAAGGGCTCGTTGACCGAGCTTGTCACCCTGACTTGCGAGTTGCTTGCGCGTCAGGCATTCGCGAGCGACTAGCCACAGCTCTGTTGAATCGAAGGTCGGACTGCTTTTCGCCTTCTCTGTTTTCAGCGCCACATAGGCTCTTTCCGCATCGATCAGCTTGTTGATCACCAATGCTGATTTTTTTGGATGATCCGCCACAACACTGAGGTAGGCAGACATCGTCAATGCGGCAATCTTCCCCGGCGATTCGTCGCTGATTCGGTCGATCGCAGTCAGAAGACTAGGTCGCAATTTGGCATCTTGCGAAATGTTGCTGAGGACGCCTCCCCACCGCGTTCGAACTCGACCGAGATCGACAAATAAATGGAGGCTGAAAGGTCGAGATTTCGCTTCCAGGCCTTCGATGTATTTCACCAGTGCCTCGGCACTCAGTTCACTAAGTGCGGCAGCCAGGCCAGAAACCAATTGTGCATGAGTCACGTCACCGTGCTCGACCGCTGGCACATACAGTTCGACGGCGTCGATCGGATAACCGAGCGTTCGCAAGCGATTGCCAATGTTAATAGCCTGGAAGAAATCCGCAGTGGAAACGACATCTTTCGTCTCGGTCAGGATTCCCGCGGGAACCTGAGACAACAGCAGATCACGAGCGTCAGCGGATCGGCCAAACTTCACATAGGCGTCAATCAACGTCATGCCGGGCGATGTCCCCGATTTCCAGTTCTGCGGCTGGTTCAAGCTTATCTTCACTTTGAGAAAATCGGCTCCCAGTTCCAAGCCATCCCGATGTCGGACCAGTTCCTGACCAATCTCCCATGCCATGAATTCCCGATACCGCAAGATCATTTCCAGTTTCGGACGCAGTCGTTTCAAGGCGTC
>DASYEA010000010.1:0-4512 GCA_036499265.1 Schlesneria sp.
CGATGAACCTGTTGCAGTCGCTCGTCGACAAGTTAGAGGTTCGGCTGGGGCCCGGTTTCCTCGGTGAGGAACTCGAACAATTCGCGGTGATCGGTCGTCAAGCGGCCGAGCAAGTTGCTGAGATTGATCGGCTTATCAAGGAGAATCAGCAACCAGGGGCAGCGCGCGTCATCCGCGAGATGTCTGGGGTGACATGGGATCAGGCCCATTACATCACCAACCGTTGGACATCACTGCAGTCCAAACAGAAGGTGCGTTGGCTGCAGTTGAATCAATTGGCTCATACAACTCGAACGACCGCTCCTCGGACGGAATGATCGGCGACTCCGATTGCCATCGCGGCCCCCTCTTAGGCACTCGACATCTCTCGCTAGATTCCCGTGGGCGCGGGAATGGCGAGAAGAGCAGGGTAATCTCCAGGTGACGATCACCGACTGAATCGGATCGCGATTTGCTCGCAGCGACTCGTGTGGCTACCATCAGTAGACACAGCAGGCGAGTTTTTGTGCTGCGGGAAGGTTTCATGTCATTGCCATATCAAAAATTGAGCTTGCGCTGGGTTCTTATACTCAGTTGCCTGATCGGTGGCGCTGCGCTACCTCTGGTCGTGCCAACCGTGGTGCGTGCCGATGCTGCCTTGGATGAATACAACCTTGCTGTCGGACTGTACAAGCAAAGTCGCTGGTCCACGGCGGCGGATCGTTTTCGCGCGTTCCTGAAGACGTATGAAAAGCACGACAAAGTTCCGCTCGCACGGCTGTATCTCGGCCTGACGCTGGTCAACATGGAGGACTTCAAAGCCGCTCGAGAAGAGCTGCGCGGCTTCGTGAAGGACTATCCCCAGAACACCAATATCCCCCAGGCGCGTTACCGCATTGCCGAATGCAGCTACTTGCAAGAGGATCTTCCCACGGCCCGCGCGGAACTCGACGCGTACCTGAAAGACTACCCCAAGGATAGTTTTCAAGATCACGCCTTGCCCTATCTGGCGGACACACAGTTGCGATTGAACGATCCCGCTGCCGCCCTGATCAACTTTCAACTGGCGATCGAACGATTTCCCGGCGGGCCACTAATTGAAGATGCCAAGTTCGGTCGAGCCAGAGCACTTGAGGCGTTGAAGCGAGACGACGATGCTGTCGCACAATTCAAAGAGCTGGCGAATAAGCCGGACGGTGCCCGCGCCGCCGATGCTCAGTTTCATCTCGCTGCGTTCGCATTCGATCGCAAACGATTTCCTGAAGCGGCCACGGGCTACCTGGATGTCATCAAGAAGTTTCCCAACAGTCGGTTCATTCCCGCAGCGCATTTGAATGCAGGTTATGCCTACTATCAGGCAGGCCAGTTTGCCGAGGCGATACCGCAATTCGAAGCCGCTGCCAACGAGAAGTCGCAACGCGTGACTGCCGGATATTGGTTGGGTCTAACGTACAAGAGCCAGGGTGACTTCGTTAAAGCGGTTGATGCCTTCAAGGCCGCCGCCAAAGTGGCCGGTGACCAACCGGCTGCTGAGACGATTCTGTTTCAACAAGCCATCTGCGAAAGAAACCTCGGCCGCATCGCAGAAGCCCGCCTGCTATTTGAAACCGTATTCACCAAATGGCCCAAGGCTGAATATGGTGACGACAGTCTCCACGCGCTGTCCGAACTGGCGATTGAATCGGGTGATCTCTCTGCGGCCGACCAATTGCTGACGCGATTCGCCGCCGAGTATCCCACCAGTGGCTTGCGTTTGCATACGGAGTTGCTGGCCGGTCGATTGGACCTGGCCCGCGCCGCGATTGCGTTACGCGATCAGAAGCCAGCGGCCGAAGTGGCGACGTTCTATGAATCGGCCGCGAAACGATTCACCAACGTCATGACGAATAGCACCCTTCCCGTAACCAAGGGTCAGGCTCGATACTACTTGGCGTTTTCTCGCGAATTGCAGGGTGAGCACACGCAGGCTCTGGAGCTATTGGCCCCGTTGATTGAGACCGTCCGCACCGAGGGGCCGAAGTCCGAGTTGATTGACGCCCTCGTCCTTCAAGCGGATGCGTTCCTGGCCGAGAAGAAATACGAACAGGCGGATAAGTCGGCCCAGGAATATCTCACGCTGTCTCCCCAAGGTCGTCAGGCGGCGCGAGCCATTTCGATCGTCGCCGTCGCCGCAACCAGGCAGGATGACTTTGCGAAGTCTGACGCGGCACTCGAACGATTGAAGAAGGAGTTCCCTCAACATCCGTTGCGAGCGGTCACGCTGCAACAACTGGCCGAGGCTGCTGAAGCACGGGAAGACTGGACCGCCGCCGCCACCTTGTACGAGTCGCTGATTCCTCTCTGGAAGGAATCGGAGTCACAGCCGTTCGCGATCCGCGGCTTGGCCTGGGCTCAGTACAAGCAGAAGAAGTTCGAAGCCGCCGCCAAGACCTATCAGCAGGTTGTTCTGCAATTCCCCATGCACCGTTTGGCTGCGGAATGTGCTTACTATCGCGCCGAATCCTTGAAAGAACTTGGCCAGGTTGACGAGGCGATTGCGGCTTTCGATGATCTGCTGCGCAAAGCGTCAGCTGATCAACCTGCCGGTGCCGGGGCGGACCAGCAGCCTCCGTTGTTGTATTCCTACCGAGCAGGATTGCAGGCGGCACGGCTGTATCGAAAAGCGAAGCGGACAACGGATGCGGATGCCGAATACCAAGAATTGATCAAGCGATTTCCCAAGCCACTGCGGCTGGATCAGTTGCTGGATGAATGGGCGCTGCTCAACTATCACGCGGGCCGCTACGAACGGGCCGATTCCATTTTCCGCCGGATTGTGGAAGAAACCCCTGACAGTGAACTGGCGGACAATGCTCAACTGTCACTCGCCGAGAGTGAACTTGTCGCCGAGCATCTGGAAGCGGCCAAGTTAGCCTTCGAGAAACTGCTTGAGTCCGACAAAAGCGATCCCGAAGTGAAAGAGGTGGCGCTCTACCAGTTGCTGGTGCTGGCCGTAGGTCAACAACGCTGGGAAGACGTGCGTCAGCTTGCTGATCGATTGACGAAAGACTTCCCCAACAGTCAACACCGTTGGTATGCGTCGTACAGCATTGTCGAGTCCATCCTCGCGAACCCGAAGGCGACAAACGCGGATCTGGATGCCGCTCGTGGTCGATTGGATGAACTGCGAAAAGAGCAGGACAACGCGGAAGTGAAATCGCTGACCTGGTTCGATCGTTCCTGGGTTCTGCTGGCTGAGATTGCTTTCCGCCAGAAGAAGTATGACGATCTCGAAGCAATCGTCGGTGAGTTGCGTCAGCGTCCCACAAGGTCCCCGTTCCTCTATCAAGCCGAAGAGGTGCTTGGTCGTGGCTACAAGCAACAGGCACCACCGAAATTCGATGACGCTCGCAAAGCATTCGAACGAGTCCTGGCAGACCCCGTTGCGGAAAAGACCGAAACGGCGGCCAAAGCTCAGTTTCTGATCGGTGAATCTCTGTTCCTGCAGGAAAAGTGGGCCGACGCATTTCTGGCCTATCAGAAGGTCTATGCGAATTACTCCTATCCCGACTGGCAGTCGGCCGCCTTATTGCAATCGGGCAAGTGCGATGAGCAGCAATCGCAGTGGAAAGAGGCGGCTGCGACCTATCGCTTGCTGATGGACAAGTTTCCGAAAACGACTCACGCTGCCGACGCCAAGACGCGACTGGATGCCGTCACGGCAAAACTGCGCGGCGGTTAAATCGATCACCGACAACATTGTTTACTCACTTGATCACGCCTGGAATTCGAATACTTCATGCGACTTGCCCTGCTTTGCGATGATATTGGCGTTGTTCCCTGGCTCGATGCGATCGAGCATGATCCGACTCATGAGCTTTCTCTAGCAGCGACCCTGACCGAGCCTGCAACACAGTTGCTCCGCGATCGTCGCGGCATTCGATTGACGTCGCGCTGGGAAGATCTCGTCCAGACATTCGATGCCGTCCTGGTGGGTGGTAGCGATGAACGCGAACTGGATGCCATCAAGCAACTCGCCAATGCAGGTCAGCGTCTATTGTTCATGCCCAGTACTGGCCAGGGCAGTACTTTCATCTACGAACTCAGTTTGATTCGCGATGACAATCGCGTGGCGCTGATGCCGGCGGTGTGGCAGCGTTGCGATCCGGCCTTAGTCTCGTTGCGAGAGACGCTGCGCTCGGGGTCGCTGGGCCAGATGCATCTGCTGCAATTCCAGCGTGAATTCGTCAGCGGAGATCAATCTTCGACGTTGCCGCAGACGGAAATCGATGCCGCAATGCTGCTCGACTTCGATCTGCTGCGATGGTTCAGCGGCGACTATGATCAAGTGACAGCCATGCGCACCGGCGCGGCCGACGGCATCGTCAGAACGCAAAGCGTGAAGTTGTCGGGACGAGACCTGCCCGAGGCAACATGGGATGCTCAGGCAGGTACGACGGCGGGATGCCGATTGACGATCCAGACCGACCGCGGATCAGTCCGAGTGGAACGGACTGGCGTTGGAAACTGGATCATCACCGAACCGAACGGAAC
>DASYEA010000011.1:0-2095 GCA_036499265.1 Schlesneria sp.
GGCCCGCACGGTGACGCCCGCCACCCATCCGCAGTGCAATCACACCCCGAGCCTGTCCGGGCAGAACGCAAACCGGGACGCGGATCGATCTGCCATCGTGAAGGACTTCGACAACATCGCCCGACTCATACCCCATCCTGCTCGCGTCGCCCGGCGAAATGTAGGCGGCGTTACTCCAGGTCAAGGCAGAGAATGGCTGCGGCAATTCCTGCAGCCAGCCGTTATTCGCAAAACTTCCGTCCCACAAACTGGGGTGAGGCCGAAAGATTGCTGTCGTGATCGTGCCACCCTTACTACCTGCGATTTCGCCTTTCAGAGATGTCGCAATTCGTGACAGCAGGTCAGCGCCTAGAGTCGTGTCGACGCTGGGAAATGCCGAATCGCTGATGACGCCGTCATGCAGAGATCGATTCCAGAAGCCCTCGAAGTCAGCTTCTCCATGTTGGTCTCGCCAATAAGCCCGCAGTGTTTCGTAAGCAGACGTACGAGGTTCGTCCAGCAGCACGTTGATCAGTTCGATCGCATTGCGGCCACCGTGCAGCGGTGCAATCAGTGGTTGAATCAGACCGGCAGTCCCGTCATCACTACGAGCGTCGCCCCATGACTCCAGAAAATGAGCGGCCGGAACATGCCACGTGCATGCCGCAGAAGTTTCATCACCATACAACCCCAGGCGGACTGACCACTTCACGCTGGCCAATCCTGCCGCGAAATCAAGATCCGCCGGGGCATCGAATACAGGATTGCCATCGACAATCACCAGTGACTCAACCTGACCGGCCTGCATCGCTGTCGTCAATGCAGACAACGAGGCCTCTTCATTTCTATTCGTCACAGCCGCGGGTCGCTGATAAGTCACCGTGTGGCCCACGGCCCCGAGATGAGCATTAATCGCGTGGACCAGCGCGACAACTTCGGCAGGCTGATACGGCCCTGCTACGACCAGTGAGCTAGTCTGATTCCGCTTTAGGTCTGTGACCAAAGCCTCCCACATCTCGGTCGGCACGCTTTCGAATTCTTCGGAATGGGGACCATCAATCGCCAGACCGAGCTTCTTTGCCAGGAGTTGGAGAAACCGACCAACGTCAGCCGGAGCCAGTGGCCATCGGTGATCCGCTCGCGCACCCGTCAATGAGGGTGTGCTTTCGACGCAATACAAGCGACTCGTCGACGCCGAATTCTCGTTCAAGTCGTTTCGACGCCGATCGATGAAGTCTCTGGCATGTCGCAGCTTGCCGCCGCCCGAGCCCAAGAAGTCGGCATCGATCGACAGAATCACACTGGCTTTGCCGAAGTCGTAATGAGGACGAATGTCCTCTCCGAACGCAAGCATCGCGCCGGCATATTCCGAGTCATCGTGAATCGGTTCATAGTAATGCCAGCGGGCTTCCGGCAATTCCTTCAGCAGACGTTGCATCTGCCAAACGAGCGTCGGCGACACGATCGGCGGCGACAAGATTCGCAGTCCCTTGCCACGTCGACTGCGGTGATCTTGCACCCTCGAAGTCAACGCCGTCAGGAAATCCGGCCAGCTACTGACTTGCTGGTGATTCAACACCACGCGCGAACGGTCGGGATCGTAAAGTTCCAGAACTGCCGCTTGAGCGAAGACGTCAGTACTGCCAAGACTCGCCGGATGCTTCGGATTCCCTTCGACCTTTAACGGTCGGCCATCTCGACTTGTCACCAACAGCCCTTGGGCTCCGCCCGTCATCGGCATGGCGGTCGCATACTGCACTGTCTGGTGCGGCGTGTATTCCGGCACTCGAGAAGTCGGAACGATCTTTTCTTCAGGCCTGCGATGGCAGCCACCAATGCCCGCGAGCGCCATGGACGCTGCCATCAACCGCAAAAACTCACGGCGATGAGTCTGATCACTCCCCCACGACTCCGCTCCTTTGGGAAATTCGCGGTGCAGCCAATCGTTGATCGATTCACTCTGTTCAAGCTCTTCCAGAGAACGCCAGGTGGCTTTCTCTGTGTCTGATGCATTGAATGGTGAATCCGACATGATCGTCCCTAAATCGTCAGATAAATCAGCGGTGGCAATACGAACAGTTCGTCTTGCTCTCTGCAGTTCTGCCGGTAGCCACCG
>DASYEA010000012.1:0-4622 GCA_036499265.1 Schlesneria sp.
CGAACGAACACCCTACTGGGGCCCCGAGCTCAAACGACAGTTCTCGGATCAGTCTCTGTTTGTACGGGAATGCCGCACCGTCGGCGACTTGAGTCCGAGCATCGCCGAATTCAGCGATTGCTTGGTCGTGATCGCTTTGGATTCCGCGCCGACCGACTGCTTGACGTGGATTGGCAAACAATCGCAGGCCGTTGCTGGCCCGCCGATCGTCGTCATCGCCTCTCCTGAGTACGCTGAGTTGGAATGGACCATTCGCGAAGCAGGTGCTGCCGCTTATGCAAATGATGAAATCTGTGGACGCGATCTTGCTCGCATCTGCAAGAGATTGATTCGCTCAGTCAGGCGTCCGCCGGTTGCTGCTGTGTTCGAAGGGTGATACAACTCGATCCTACGCCCTGACCGACTTTGCCGCTTAAGCAGCTTCTGAGCTGCTTCAACGCCGGCAAATGATCACGAACTCCTGATGGGATTCGAGACGGTTTGAGTGCCACGAACGACGAACCAAGCCTGTTGATCACTGACGAATCAGCAGCATTGATGCCGCTTCCAGCGGAGAGGACTTGCCGGAAATGTTGACTGATTCTCAGATTTCGAGCCGTTTGCAAACGTTGGTTGACCCCGAACTTGGTCGCTCTTTCGGTGAACTGGGAATGCTTGGCGGCGTTGCCGTCGGACCGAACAATGCCGTCACCGTCACCGTCGACCTGCCAACTCCCGCCTACCCCGGCAAGGACAGAATTGTTGACGCTATCCGCTCGACAATTTCGCAGTCATTCGCCGACGCTGGTTCAGTCGAAGTTGCATTCAAATCCAATGTCCGTGGACTAAATTCGGGCGGCACAATCGGATTGAAAATCAAGAACGTTGTTGCAGTTGGCAGCGGTAAGGGAGGCGTCGGCAAGAGTACCGTTGCGGCGACATTGGCTTACGGGCTGAAATCACTTGGTTGCCAGGTCGGCTTGATGGATGCAGACGTTTATGGTCCCAGCATCCCTCATATGGTCGGTGCGCACGGACGACCGGTGGCCGTCAAGCACAAGACATCGACTGGTGAAGAATTTGAGCGCATCGAGCCGGTGATTGCCAACGGCCTCAAAGTGATCTCAATGGGTTATTTCGTCCAACCGGACCAGGCCGTGATTTGGCGCGGACCATTGCTGCATCGCGCTATCACGCAGTTCCTGAAAGATACCGACTGGGGCGAACTGGATTATCTGATCATCGACCTGCCACCGGGGACCGGCGATGTCTCGCTGACGCTCTCGCAGATGCTGGGATTGGCTGGTGCCGTTGTCGTTTGCACACCCCAGCAGGTCGCGTTGCTGGATGCAATGAAGGCGATCAGCATGTTTCGCCAGGTCAAAATTCCGATCCTGGGTCTGGTCGAAAACATGACGGGAGAAATTTTCGGTCGTGGCGGCGCGAAAAACAAAGCGGAAGAACTCGGTATTCCCTTCCTGGGCGAACTTCCCATCGATGCTGGAATCCGCATTCGAGGTGATGACGGACACATCGCCAACCTCTTCTCCGAGGACAATCCCTCGCGCGGCCCGCTGCTTGGTATCTGCGAACGAACTGCAATCCAAATCGCCCGACAATTACTTGAGACGCCGAAGATGCCGTCACTGGAAATCATCTAACGCTCTGGCAAACGACAAACGTCGGATGCCCCTGTTAACGCCCCTTGACGCTACCGATAATCGCCCCCGCCCACCGAGTTCGCTCGGTGGATTCGACACCACGTCAAGCCAGCAGGAGATAGTCAGGCGTTGAAGTTCGGCGCCCTCTGGAAGAAGCCCAGTAGGCTATGCTTCAGCGTAACTCTTCTTCGTATTCGATTGGGCGACACCGCATCAACTGAGACCTTCAGGTGAATGCCAATCGAAGTCGGTCGCGAATTTGCTCGACGGTATCTGACAGAAGTCAGGACATCGCACGATTCGAGCTACAACCCACCTCCGACCTTGCATCGTTGGACAGTACTGGCATGCTATTTTTCCTGCTTGCTGGCAACGCCTCGCAGGAACCACAGTTTTCCTTTGCTGCCTCCCGAAACGATGTCCAACACGCCGTCCTCATCCAAGTCAGCGATCGTTGGCGTGGCGTTTTCGCCGGCAATTTTTCGAAGATCGACCGCTTCGCCGGTGATGTAGGTGATCTCCGTGCGATTGAACACAGTCGGAGCGCCGGGATCGAGCGGCTTGCCCGTCGATGTTGGTTTCCGGCCTAGAAGAGATCCAATTGTTCCCCAGTTCGACCCGTACACAACATCGGCGATGCCGTCTTGGTTGATGTCATAGATCTCGGGAGTGGGTCGATAGGAAAACTGATGGGGCGTACCATTTTCCGCGAGAGAAACGCCTTCTGCAAACTTCGCGGCCTTCGGCGTTCCCACATTGCGAAAGCAGGTCAGCGGCCCCTCATAGCACCCTGCAATAATGTCGGTATCGCCATCTCCATCCCAATCTCCCACTCCCATTTTGACTTCACAGAACTTCGAAAACACCATTGCATCGCCTTTGACCATCGCGATCGGTTTCGGGGGTTCGAACCGAGGCACTTTTTGATTGCCTCGATTTTCAAACCAGACGATTTGATTATTGCTATAGGCCACGATCAAATCGGCTTTCAAGTCCCCGTTCATGTCGGCCATGCTGGCACTGGCCAGAGTGGTCCCGAGTCGCAGTTCTGTATTTCCCACCATGACTGGTCTGGGAGTTCCCAATTTTCCGTTACCGGAATTCATTAGCAGCCAGACACTTCCGTTATTGCTGCTGACAAGCAGATCGAAGGCTCCATCACTATTCCAATCCGCGAATCGTGTGACTGCCGGACCAGCAATCTCGACACCGCCCGTCGAAATCTCGACGGGCTGACGATATGAAACGGCGGGCGACACTATTTTCTTTGCCACTTTTGCTATGGGAACATCGCTGAGTTCGCCCAACCGCTTCTCGATCCTTGCTTTCTGCAGCGACGTCGTTTGCGGTAATGCCAGCGAGCACCAGTCAGCCGCATGCTTCAGAACGGCTGTCTTGGTATCACCGCTTTCTGCTTGCCCGATCGACCACCATGTGTCTGCCAGAGCAATTTGCGCCCCATTTTCATAGGGCGGCGAATTCAACTCTGTTTCGCTGATTGATTTCCATCGTTGATTGTTGCCCTTCGCCAGCAACGGAAGTGCGACCTTCCAGTCATCCTCGTACACGGCGTGCCATCGCCCCACGCTCCAATTCGACTCGGCATCGTCCGCTGATTTCTCTAACGTTGCACTGGCCTTCTGGAAGGCCTTCCACAACGTCTCACGATTCGCCGTCGATTTCTTCGCTTCCGCAATCAATTGCTTTGCGGAGGCTGCGGCAGGCAAGCGCCGGTTGGCAACATCAGCCGCGCTAAGCAAAGCCATGGCATCGGCAAAGTGTTTTTCGTGCGCTTGGGTGTGGGCGAATGAAAGCGATTCAGTGATAACCTGCTTCAATGACTCACTCTGTTTGCTATCCTTAAGAAAATCCTTAAGTAATTTCGCCTTAAACTCGAAGTTGTCGACATCAAACTGAGACGAAAGCTGCTCTGCAGCCTCCCAATAGTGCCCAAAGTCATCGCGCTCTCGATAGAGACCAATCAACGTCGTGGTACTGACATATAATTCGTCCGCTGATAAATCGCCAAGACCAATCGCATCTTTCAATGTTTGCGCCAGTTGATCTCTTTTGGCTGGCGTGCTGGCTCGCTTAACTCCGTAGGCATCATCCAGTAGATTCGTGACTTCTGCCTGACGGGATGATGATGGGACAGGTTTTTTCTCGCTTCGCGATTGAGCATCTCCGTATTGCGAGGAGAGGAAGAACTGTACTGCTATCAACGCAGTCACGAAACGCGAATTCATCAATGTCATCTTGAATCCGTCCTGTCGATCTGGCACGTCACAAATGCACGCCAAGGTCTCAAATAGACAAACGTCTTCAGTCAACCTCTGCGATGCCTGGGCTTAGGTCGGCAAACATCGGTATGTCTACATACTACGAGATTATCGGCGATGATGCGCGTTCGCTAGCCTCTGCAAGCGGTCGTAAGGGAGAGTTGAAGCTTGATCGATTGGGTTTGCCCGATTTGCTATCGTCTGGCAGGCCTCCACACTGCTCATCGACATTGTCCAGTGCCGTATCGCGGTTATCGAACTAGCAAGCCGAGAAGTGAGTGAAAATCTCCTGATGGATCTCATTCGGTATGGAGCGGGATACTGGATGACCGGCCGGGGCTCGAGTGGGTTTGAAGCAACGCCGCGCAAGATATTGTCCGCTTCGAATCAACGTGGATGCGCCATTGCTTGGCCCACTTTTGGGACAAGCAGTGCTTCCGTGATTCGACACTTAGCGAGAATCTATTCTGAGGTGGGCTCAAACGACTGAGTACCTCAAAGCAACAAGAGTACGCCTCTTGAGGGGCTGATGAACAGCGCGCCACTTATCTCAAATCTGTTGGGACCGGACTCATGGGTAGCAGGTGTTCGGAGGCATGGGTAACACATCTCTCGGCTCTAAAGTTGGGTGGAAGCGAAAAAGTGAGCATCGGGTGGCCCGGGCCTTGCCAGCCCCCATCGGTCGAGTGTCGTTCATTCGGAT
>DASYEA010000013.1:0-4061 GCA_036499265.1 Schlesneria sp.
TGCTGTGCGGTTTGAATGGGTCGGTCATGCTGTTCCATGGAGATCAGGAAGCGAAGACGTCTCGAATCGAGAAGCGAGATGATTTCGTTCTGGAGGCGGCGGTCTCTGAAAACGGGTCGACAGCGGTGGCAGTGACCATGTCAGGCCAAGTGCTGGGATGGCGGCAATCGTCAACAGAGCCCGAAGAATTCTCGTACAATGTGGACACCCGTTCGCACATCGTGCGATGTTCGTTGAATGCCGCTGGAACCAAGCTGAGCGTCGCGCGGCAAAGCGGCGAAGTGACGTTTCACGAGCCGGCCACGGGAGTCGTCATCGGTGAGCCTTTGGCGGCTGACGATGAATGGCGACAGGGGTCCGAATGCATCGGGTTCACGACTAGTGATGATGAGCAGTTCCTTGGCGTGGTTACGTCGACCGGCAAGATTCGAGTTTACAATCTGGCCAGTCACAAGGTCGTGTTTCAAAGCGCTCATGCCAAGGATACTTCTGCGGCGCGAGTCACGGCGTTCGCGATCTCGACTGATACCAAACAGATCGCGATGGCTACCAACACGGCCACTGAGATTCAGCTTTGGAATCTGGAGACCGGAGAACAACATCAACATCTCACTGGTCATACGGGAATCGTCCGGTCGATCCAGTTTTCGCCGGTGATGAATCGACTGTACTCAGGCAGCTATGACGGCACTGTTCGTGAATGGTCGCTCGATACGTTCTCACAGTTGCGAATCATTGACTGAGGACTCTGAACCGAAGCGCATCCGTTACCATCCAGCAGCGTCCCTGACTGATCTCAGTTGGGGACGCTGATTTTCTTGGCAATCTACCCCGTTCAGGACGGCAACCACCGCGCACCATCGTCTAGCTGAACAGTTCGTGGATGACGGCTCCGCCTTCAATCAGTTTCACGGGTCGGTTGTCCGTGGTCTGATATTCATCGTCCGGCTTCATCCCCATCACGTGACAGAAGGTCTGACAAAGGTCGGCAACACTGATCGCGCGGTCTGTCACATCAATGCCGTCGGCGTCGGTTGCTCCAATCACCTGGCCGCCGCGAACACCGGCCCCGGACATCACGACAGGCCAGCCTTTCGCGTAGTGATCGCGACCACCATCGGGTTTGATCTTCGGAGTTCGACCGAACTCACCCATCCAGACCACCAGGGTGTTGTCGAGCATACCGCGATCGGCCAGGTCCGTGAGCAAAGTTGAGTATGCGGGGTCGACTTCCGCCGCCAGATAGGGCGTGTCGCGAAAACCGTTGTTGTGCGTGTCCCAGCCCGCATCGTTGCGATCACCGGTGCTGATCACTTCGACGAAGCTCACTCCCTGCTCGACAAGTCGACGAGCCAGCAGGCAGCCTTGTCCGAAATTCGTTCGGCCATAGGCATCGCGCAAGGGAGCTGGTTCGCGGTCCAGATCAAACGTCTCCAGTCGGGGACTGAGCACGAAACGAGCAGTTCGGTCATAGATGGACTTCTTGTCGGCCACCTCTTTGGCACCGCCGGTCGCTGAGAACTGAGAATCGAATCGATCGGCCAGCGCCAGTCGTCGCCGCAAGGTGTCGGCGGGGACGACAGGGCGAACATTCGGCGGCAGCGCCCCCGCTTCGTCGACGTTAAACGAGGAGTACTTCACCCCCAGCACGCCAGCATCGACATCCCGTGTCTTGATCCGCGGCTTGCCGATGCGCACGAACGCCGGAAGTTCTTGATCCAGGACTTCGCGATCACGTGCGACCAGTGAGCCGAAGGTCGGGTACCGCAAAGCGGGCGTCGGGGGATAGCCGGTCCGCACATGCGTGATCGCGCGATCATGCTCGGCCTCGGGAGTCCGCATCGAGCGGATGACGGCGAGCTTGTCCATCATCATCGCGGTCTGCGGCCAGAAGTCGGCGAACTGCACGCCCGGGACCGTCGTTGAGATCGCTCGGGCCGGTCCTTGATTGGGCGAGCCTACCTTGGGATTGAACGTGTCGTACTGGCTCGGCCCTCCATCCATCCAGAGCAGGATGATCGACTTGCCTTGCTTCTGTAGTTCGGACGCCTGAGCCACCAGCAGATCGCGCCAACCCAACGTCAGCACACCCGCTCCGACACCAAGGCTGGCCAGAAACTCGCGTCGGCGGGTCAGGCCGGTGCGATCGACAGTCAAATCAAGCAGCGAGGCTGGCATCTTCAATCCCGATCGCAACAGACAGGGGGCTTATCGCTTGGTCGTGAACTCGGCCGAGTTGAGCAAGCTCCACAGCAGATCCTCGAACGCTTCGGAGCGACTGGCGATAGATGAAACATGTTCGAGGGCAATCGTTGTTTCGGCTTCGCTCGGCTGTCGCGCCAGCACCAGTTGAAACAGCCGCTTCACTGCTTTGGCGTTGTCATCTTCCGTTGCCAATAGCTTGGCGAGAACCGTGCTGCTGGCGGGCTTGGCATCGATCTGTTTCTGCAGTTGATCGTTGTTCATCAACAACATCGCCTGGCCCAGCGTTCGCGAAATGTCTTCGGGCCTGAGGCTGGGGTCGAAGCCGAAGATTTCCGAGACCAGGTCTTTGGTGCTTTTCGGTGGGGGCGGAAAGCGGATCTCTTTGGTTGGTTCAATTTTAGGAGGGGTGACGTTCGGCAATTCGATCGCCGTGACGAGGGACTGGAAGACCTCGTCGCCACGCAGCTTCGTCGTCCGGCCCGCTGCGAATGGCTTTTCGGCCAGTGATGGATTCGAAGTGAGCCGTTGCTGATAGGCCTTCGAGTTCACGATGGTACGAAACAGTTCTTTGGCATCGAACCCCGATTCGACGAACGACGCGGTCAGCGGCTTGTGGACTTCGCGGAGTTGTGGTTCGTTTCCGGCACCGATGTCGTCGACCGGTTCGTGGAACCCACGCCCCATCAGTCGAGCCCACACACGATTGACATAGGCCTTCGCGAACCAGGGATTGGTCCCATTGGCAACGACGGCAGCCAGCTCCGTCCGGCGCTCAATATCTGATTTGCCATTTTCGAGCTTCGACCCGGTCAGAAATGTGGGAACCATCATCGTTCCCTTCTTGGTCGGATCGGCGACGTTGGGCATTTCGTATTCGCCCTTGCCCTTATCCTTCACCTCAATCTCACTGCTGTCGTTCCAGGGCATCTTGGCCGACGATCGCACGAAGTAGGCGGCCAGTTCATGGAACTGCTCGCGCTTCCACTCGTCAAACGGATGATCGTGACACTGAGCACAGCCGATCTGCAGGCTGAGGAACACGCGCGCGGTTTCTGCAGCCAGTCGCGTCGTGTCGGCTCCATGAAATCCGACGAACGTTGCTTCGGGATGATCTTTCACTTTGCCCGAGGCTACCAGGATTGCTCGGACAGTCTGGTCCCACGGAGCGTTCTGGTTGATGCGGTCGGCCAGCCACTGCTCGAAGATCGTGTAATCGAGAAACGTCAGTTCGGGGGGCGGAATACGGTAGCCGATCACGTCCGACCAGTAGCTGGCCCAGTTCTTGCCAAATTCGGGCGAATTCAGCAATCGTTCCGCCGCGACGGCCCGCTTCGTTTCCGCAGTATCGAGCAGGAAGACGGCCAGTTCGTCCGGGGTCGGCTGGCGTCCGATCAGGTCCAACGACACGCGACGCAGGTATTGTTCGTCGGTCACAACGTCTGCCAAGTCCGTGTCGTCGAGCTTTGCGGCGTCGATGACCAATCGATCAAGCTGCGCCGAAGTCACTGGTGGTGAAGTCGTTACATCGTCCGCCAGGCTGACGTTCAAGGCGCAAAAGCCACTGAAGAACAGAGCGGACCCGATCGCACTTAGGCTGCTTATTGTCGACATCGAGGGTAATCCCTGCAGTAGCCGCACCAAATAATGTCCCATCATGCTAAAAACGCCTGATGTAAGCGTCAATCAGAATTAAATCTGTCAGTGATGACAGGCAAAAAGTGGAGAGAAACCGGGGGAACAGATTTTCACCTGCCGCGCTTCAACCAGTTGAAGCGTGGCCGTTTGAACGCCCCGAAAGGGCATCGCCGTGAACGATTTGTCACGCTTGATAAACGCGGGTGTGCCACTGGTTGGCC
>DASYEA010000014.1:0-3136 GCA_036499265.1 Schlesneria sp.
CAGCCACTCTTTGTCGATGGTCCGAATGGCGTTAACACAATAGATCGCCCGACAGCTCAATCGCATTGGCACTACAACGTCGACCGCGAGATCAAACTCGATCAGCCAGCTGATGCCGTTTATGTGCGATACGATGGTCGCCCAGCACTAAACAGCTATCGTTTGTTCGCCCACTGCATCGACGATGCTCCCTTGCCAGGCACGCCACTGCAGGTGACGCACCGCTGGACGGAAGCGGGGCAATCGCGCGAGTACTCGCAAACCTTGGAAGACGGAACAACCTCTTACCAGATCCAGGCCGGCGCACAGCCGATCAACGCGTCGATTGAGTTGGCTGTTCCGTCGGTCAGATGATTGACCGATCAGATCTTCGGCCTATGGGGCGGTGCGAATTTGATCTTTTCGACGTAGCGAGCCACTTGATGAGTTTGTGGATCAAACTTGCCTGTGCAGCGTGAGATCGCCTTCACCACATACTGGTACTGGCATTCGTAGTCGGCGTCGATTTCGACTTCGATATCCTTGGTCTGTGGATGGCCCGGGCGTCCGATCAGCAAGAGGATTTCCTTGTTCAATCGGTCGAAAGCGGCTTCGTCGTTGCCAAGGTTGGTGCCCCCCAGCGTCAGTTGAGTCAGATTGCCATCCCTGTCTGACTCCAAGCCCACCTTGATATCGTGTCCGTTAGCATGGGACAGCGCATGCGAAGGGGCAGTGACTGGCAGGTTGATATCAAAGTTCGCTTCTGGAGAAACGATCTTCATGCTCAGCATCGAGAAGACCAGCAACAGAAAGATGACATTGATCATCGGCGCCAGGGGAATGACGAATTTCTGCGGCGCAATCCCTTGAGAGAACTTCATTTCAGATCCTTTCAACCGGGACGCTCAACCACCACTGTTCGGAGGCGGTTCCAGGGAGAACTTCGTGAAGCCGCTGTCCCGACACTTCTTGACGAGTTGCTGCACGAGCCCATTGGCGACGTCGGAGTCCGCACGAATCAGCACCGTCACCTTCTCGATGACATCCCTTCCATGAGTTCCTTCGAGCACACGTTTCTCCTCGTCGAGAACACGCGTAAGTTCTCCCACTTCGAAATCGCGGTCGTTGTAGAACACGGTCGGAACGGCATTAATCTTGTGTCCGTTCTTGTCGCGTTGGTATCCGAAATTCAGAACCAGTTCATGTTCGGGCTTCACTTCGGGCGGCTTGGCGAGCATGTCGCGTGGAAGTTTGACTCGTTCATCGGCCTTCGAATTTTCAAAAGTGACGGCGATCATGAAGAACATCACGAGCTGAAATACGATATCGATCATCGGTATCATATTGGGGCCGGTGAACCCCGGTTCGATCTTGCGAAACTTCATGAAGCATCCTCAACGGCGAAGCGGGATCGCGTAGGTTATGCTTCAGCATAACATCGGTTGGGCCGGCATCTCGCCAACGATCGCGATCAACTATTCCTGGCGAGCCGCGTGAACACCCATGGGACCGGCACCGCCAGCCTTCGCGGCCGACTGGCTCACACTTTGGAAGTCTTTCAACAAGTTGTCGGCGACGAAACCGCATTCCATCAGGAAGCGGGCCAGTCGGTTCTTGTACAGGGCATAGAAGATCATCGCCGGAATCGCGACGACTAAGCCTTCCAGGGTCGTGAACAACGCCGTGGCGATGCCGTCAGCAAGGTCGGCTGGCTTTGGTGATGTGCTTGAATTCGCGATGACCTGAAAGCTGTACACCATCCCTTGGACGGTGCCGAGCAGTCCCAGCATCGGGGCGATGGAACTGATCAGACCCAAGTAACCGATCTTATGTTCCATGGCCATCGTTTCGTCTTCGCCAACTTGCTGCATGCGCGATTCGGCCTCTTCAAAGCGGGGCCAACGTGACATTCCGGCAGCCAGGATGCGGCCAATAAAAGATTCACTTTCCTTCGCTGCGTCATAGGCCCCCTGATAGTCCCTCGCCTGCAGCCTCTGTTCGAACTGCTCGATGAGAGAGGGGGGTAGGTAGTTATCGCGACGCAGTTGCAGGCCAAGAATCATGATGATGGAGATCATCACGACCGACACCAGCATGATCAAAAAACCAAAGATTCCCGACGCGTGGATCATGGATGCCAGAAATGATTCCCGGTGGTGACGAGATTCAGGCATCCTGTCAAATGTGGGGGCGGGCGTGACAGTCTCTTCCTCTTGAGCGAAGCTGGTCGACTCTGTGCCGCCAACCAGGAAGAGGCAAAAGAAAGCGGCCAACACCGCACCCCAGACGCTGCCGAATCCGTTCGAGCGATTCAATTCAATCCCTTTCAAGTTACCGTCCTTGAACTATCGATCCGGTTCGAATCAATAGTTGTGAGCCTGAGTTGAGTTGAACCGCCGTCAGTTTAGGTAACTTTGGCGGTTTGTAACGCAGCGCAGATTCTAAGGACCGGTGCTCGCTGTTTCCAGAGGTTACTGGGCCAGTTTCTTTCTCCAGGCACTATTCGGGTAGAGTTGGACCAGTTTTCCCCCGGCGGCGGAGCTGCGGTCTTCCTGCTGAACGAGCTTCCAAGTCTTGCTGAGGTTGTAGAGTGCCTCGGCATGCATCGCGCTTTCACGGGGGAACAGAATATCAACGTGCAGGTAGGCCAAGGCAGCTTCTTTCGACCGACCCAGTGCCTGCAGGGCATTTCCTTGCAGGACGAAGGCTTCGGCCTGCAACGCGGATTCGTCGGCCGGCCCCTTTTCGGTGACCGTTTCCAGGGTCGTCAAAGCTTCTTCGAACTTGCTTTGCGTGATCAAAGCCCGAGCCTGCCCCAGCATGGCTTCGTACTTACGGGCCTGATCGGCTGGTGAATCTGTGGCGGCGGCGGCGGCTTCGGCAAATTCCTGAGCGGCCTTGTCGAGGTTTCCTTCCCGGACGGAAACGCGTCCCGAGGCAATCTTCGCCAGCAACTTGTAGTCGGGCCAAGGGGCCTTCGTAAGTTGTTCAAAGGTGGCGCGGGCGGCTGCAAAGTCGCCCATCTCCAATTGAACTTTGCCGAGCAGGTTGATTGATTCGTAGTACCGAAAATGTTCAGGACGCGCTTTTTGGGCTTTTTCGAGCATCGCGACGGCCGTCTTCTGTTTTTCGGGATCGGCCAGGGCCATCTGAGCCG
>DASYEA010000015.1:0-5313 GCA_036499265.1 Schlesneria sp.
CGATTGGGCGAGCACCCGTCCGAATTCCCGATCGACGAGCACACACGGCAATCCAGTGATGTCACCGAATTCCTGCAACACTCCGATCGTGGGCGAATCGGCTCCCGGAGCGAACGACACTTCGTCCTTATCGACATCGCCATGCTCGGACGGAGTTTCGAGCAGCCAAGTTGACATCATCAAGTTCCCTAAACGCCGAATCGGGTTCAGCAGATCAACCAGCCGACCCTTCGCCGTACAAAAGCACGGTTTCGGCGCGGCAGGCTTAGGAACTGTAGTTCATGCCAAGCAACGAGCAAATCGCCATCGTTTTTTGCGGTAAAGCATAAGCCAGCTTTTCCGGCACAACCGATTCAATCGGAAATTGCAGTGAAGGCGGAGGAATTCTCGCCACCGGAATCATCCGGATTCTCGATCGCTTCGACAGTCTGCTGATGATGCGCGAGTCAAGAAGGACGTTTTCCGCGTTCACGCAACAAGTCACTGACTTGCTTCAACAGTTGCTGTTCGTGCGACGTCAGAGACCCCATACCATTGGCGTGGACTTTGGCCAGCAGATCGTCGAGCTGACGTTCGGCGTCTTCCTGTTGTCGACGCAGCGCCTGCTCTCGTTGCAGCCGACGGCGTTCGCGCCATTGTTGCAACAACCCTCGGTGCGATTCTGCGGGTTGGATGCTGGTATTTGCAGGCGTGGAACGATCCAGGCTGGTGTACCCTTCCGAGAAGTCGTAACCCAGGAATGAATCTTCGTCCCGGTCGATCGACTCGCTTTCGAAAAGTTGAATCAGATTGACGACTAGCAGGACACCGCCAAGAAACACAATGACCGACCAGTCGCCCAGCAAGCCGCCTAAAGCCAACATCCCAGCAGCAACCATACTGACTTGAACAGCGAATCGATCAACGAGTTCAGGATGTATTCGCGACAGCAACATCGTTCGCACAATCCGCCCACCATCCAGCGGAAGAATCGGCAGCAGGTTGATCAACAACAGCAACCAGTTCACTGCAAACGTCAACAGAGCAATGTCCTGTAGCAAATGCTCTTCGCTCAGTTTTGCAACCGGCAACTGGAGCGGGTTGAGAATGCCCCACAAATACTCAGGTGCGTAATACTTCGGAAAGACGGCCATGCAAACGACGAGATTCACAAATGGTCCGGCGGCGGCTGTCGCGAACTGTGACCAAGGGGTGCGGCCAGCTTGGACCATTGCCAGCCCGCCGATCGGAGAAAGATGGATTTCTGTCGCCGATCCACCTGTCCAGCGAGCCAGACAGACGTGTCCCAGTTCGTGGAGCAGCACGGAGAGGATCAGAATCGCCATGACGGTGCCGCCAAGCACCCAGCCAAGGCGAATGACAAAAACAGGCAGCAGGGCCAGAAAAAACAGACTGACCCGGATCTGAATCGTCCCGAGTCGGGCCGCTTCGAACGACGGCAGCATCCAATTCAGTCGTTCGCTCATGGGCGGAATGCCTTTTCGCTTGCCTCGGAGGGGATTCCCTCCGTTTTTCGTCCGGCAAAAGTCTATTTTATCTTAGCCAGCCGAGCGATGGCTGACAATCCGCACTAAAACTTGTGCCCCGGCTTTGGACCGTTTTCGGTTCCTGTCAGGATGTCAGCCCCTGATTCTGTGACCACTACTGTATGTTCGAATTGAGCGGATAAGGACAAGTCCATCGTACGGACAGTCCACTTGTCGTGTTTGTCGAGCATCGTCCGCCAAGTGCCGGCGTTAATCATCGGCTCGACGGTGAAGCACATGCCAGGCTCCAAAATCACCGTTGAGGGGTTCAATTTCGGAACATAATGCGGAACCCCAGGCTCCTGGTGGAATTCACGCCCTAAACCGTGACCTTGGTATTCCTGCACGACGGCATATCCACGCAGTCGAGCAAATCGCTCGATCGCCCGGCCGATTTCGGTCAGCTTCCCAAACGGCTGAATCGCATCGATTCCCACATGCATCGCGTCAAAAGCGGCTTGAACCAGCTTCCGAGCGTCCTCGGCAACTGGTTCAATCAGAAAGGTTTCCGACGAATCGCCGTGCCAACCATCCACAATCGTCGTCATATCTACGTTGACGATGTCGCCTTCGCGTAATGGCCGATTGTTCGGGATACCATGGCACACAACTTCATTGACACTGGTGCATATTGTGTTCGGATATCCTTTGTATCCCAAGCAAGCGGGCGTGTGCCCGTGGTCCATCGTGTATGCGTAAGCCAAGCGATCCAACTCTAAAGTCGTGACGCCAGCTTTCACGTGCGGCCTGATGAAGTCCAGAAGTTGAGCGTTGAAGCGGCCGGCTCGACGCATCCCCTCCCGCTCTTGCTCGTCATAGATGGGAGGTTTCGGTTTGACTTTCTTTTGTCCGAGCGCCTGCATAATGGTCAACCACAAACCCTTCATTGAAAAATCGCGATTCCGCCGCGCCTCTGACCTTCTTGCGATCATGCAGCCAATCGCTGCACGATTTGCGGTTTGCTATCGCCCGGGCGACAGTGCATTCGATGAGTTAAGTCGAAGCAAACATGACCGCGATACCTGATCGAATGACAACAATAGTGTCCACTGATCTTCGCGGTTTGGCAAGCGACGTTCTGACAGGTCTTTCCTCATATTTCTGCAATCTCGTTCGCCTGGATTGACCTGATGTGTAGAGTTTTGTGGAGTTCTTCACCGCATCGTCAGGTAAAATTGGTTCTTGATTTCGCTACTTGGGCCTCAAATATGACACCGCTTCCCGCCCGCGAATTGCTTGAGTCGGTCCACACATTTCCTGGCAAATTCGTTTTCAAAGCGGTTGGCAAGACCGACACCGAATTCGCCGCGGCGGTCGTCCAGCTCATTCGCGAAGCGTTGGAGATGGAATTCGATCCGCCCTTCGAAACTCGCGAAACTCCCGGTGGCAGACACATTGCCATCACGGTGACTCCGTGGGTCGATTCATCCGACGATGTCCTTGCGGTCTACGAGAAGATCCGCGTGGTGCCGGGACTGGTCATGTTGCTGTAGCAATCCGCCACCAAACGATGGCGGCACAGCTCGCACTGACGTAGATGCCAATTCCTGAATCCTACTCTGCGTCTGGACAGTTGGTGCACAGAAGGAAAAAAGTGCGCGCTGCGGGGCGTCGAAAAACACTCGCATTGCAAGTAATGATCGGGGACTTCACACTGGCACTCACTGTCATAGTCTCCGTCGTCCCACCTGGAATGTTTTCGTGTCCGTTGAGAAGGTTTCGAGCATTGCAACTGGCGTGCTCGTTGTCAGTTGGTTCCTGATGGCCGCACTCGTTGCGATCGCGTGGTTGCTTCCGCTCGACGTTGCACAGGCTTGGGCGGTCGGTCGCGCGGACAACAATGATTTCGCGATGTTCGAAGCCTATGGGGCGATCACCGCCACGATGTGGTTCGTGCGCTGCGTATCGACATTCTTGGTGGTGCTTCTGAGCGTAGCGTGGGCTCGGCAGCGAACAACCGTTCCGATGATAGCGCGTGTGGCCAATAGCTTTTGGCTGGTAACTATTCCTACACCGACTACTGATTTGAAACGTTCGAGTTTTCGCACCACTGTCGTGCGGCTGATTGTTGCGGGTTGGTTGGTCCTTGGCGTCTACCAGTTCGGATGCAGCGTCAATCGCCGACTCTGGGACTGGCCGTTGTATCAACTCCACGACGGGCAAACGATTCTGCCCAACATCAGCGAAAACAATCGCGAAGTGATTCGCTTCTTGGCAGCCACCACGCCACCCAAAGCTCGCATTCTCGTGATGAGCGATCAGAAGCTCTACTTTCTGTCCTATTACCTTTTGCCGCGACGACTCTATCACCCTTCGCATCCAGATAGCGTGTTTGTGATCGCCAAACCTTACAACCAGCGCCAATTGGCCTCCTACCGTCTACAGGATCTAACAGCCGATGAGATCCGGCAATTGCATCCCGATTACATTTTGGAGTACTTCGAAGGAAAACAATTCCTCGAAGGAGAAAACCTCAGCCGTGATCCGAATTGGCTGAACTTTCAACGTCGGCGATTCGGTCCGAACTGGCAACCATCGTACTTGGTGTCGCTTCGTCCCTACTCGGCGGAGAAATGATCATGGCTGACGCCTTCTGGATAGTGCTTTGCCTCGCTGGGTTCTGGGGCCTCGGCTGCGCGATCTCGCTGTTCATTGTCGGCCCTGACCTCTTGTCGAGGCCGGTGCGCGGCGTCGGGTTCATCGTTGCTCGAGCAGAACTAATCGGTCTCTCTTGGGCTTTGGGAATTGCGGCTACAAGCTACCTGCAGTTTGTCTGGTCTTTTGCAGGCGGCAGACTTGGAAGAAGCTGCAGTTTGACTGTCGCCGTGGGCGGGCTGCTACTGGGATTGTCCGCACTGCGACGAGCCCAAAATTCAATTGCATCGCCTGAGCGAGACCATGCTGATCCCATCCGCCGCCGTGCGAAAGGCGACGATCTTGTCTCTGATGACGCGTTTTTCGCACGAGTTTGCTCCCTGATCGTCATTGGCCTCATTGCGATTGCGTTCGTCCAGACAATGCTGTCTCCACAAAAATTTTGGGATGAGCGTGCGTACTACGGACTGAAAGCGATTGTGCTGTTCCAGGATCGTTCGATCGACAGCGCAGATTTGGCTCATGCCGATTTCGTGCAGGGACACCCTCGCTATCCGCTGTTGATTCCGCTAGCCGAACAACACGTCTATGCGCTACTGGGACATGTGGATGATCGACTGTCGAAGGTGATCTTTCCGCTGATGTTTACAGGCATGGTCTTCGCGTTTGCAGGTGTGCTGATGCGGCACCTGCCAATTGGAACCGCGTGGCTGGGGGCTGTCCTGCTGGCAACGACGCCCGTGTTGATGCCTGACGATTATGGCTTCCTGACAGGCCAGGCCGATGCGCCGGTGACCTGCTTCGAAGGTTTGTCGCTGCTCTATCTCTGGGATTGGCTCACTTCGACGCGAAATGGAATGGCATCGACTTCGCGATCCAGCGTGATACTCGCAGCCATCTTTGGCGCAATGGTTGCGTTTACGAAAGACGAAGGAATTTCGCACGGCCTGATCCGTACTAGCGCCTTCGGTTGTGCCGCCCTTTTCGGACTAATATTCCACCGCAGATCACAACAGACAGGAAGTGATGCGGGAAACCGACTGTCGATGCCGGCATTCATCATGGCGGTGGCAGCCCTGATCATCCTTCCGGCACTCATCCTCACTCCGTGGTTTCAACATCGCCGACATTTGCCAATGACTGGGGAAATGAACTACTTCGGTCGGTTGAGTATCAGTTCCCTCTGGCATGG
>DASYEA010000016.1:0-6370 GCA_036499265.1 Schlesneria sp.
TCATAAGTGCCTGGACTTCCTGCTGCTTGATGGCCCTCTGACAGCAGGAGACTTGGCGCAGCGAACGTCGCTGACGACGGGAGCCATCACGTCGGTGCTGGATCGCCTGGAGAAAGCCGGCTTCGTCCAACGGCAGGCCGACCCGAATGATCGTCGACGAGTGATCGTACACCCCATCGTTGAGCGAATGAGTCAGATCGCGGTTCTGTTCTCAGACCTGTCATCTCGCATGCAGCAGATGGCCAGTCGCTACACACCAGCAGAATTGGCCGTGATTATGGATTTCATGAATCGCAGTTGTGAAATTCTTCACGAAGCAGCGATCGCGCTGCGTGAAGGGGTCGAGTCCGAACCGAAATCAAAGCCGTGAGAATGCTGTCCCCATTAATTTGCCAATAGTTGCAGAATCGTGACTGCGAACGCTTCAGATTGCCCTTAATTCTTGTCGACAAGCGACTGGTCAGTTCGAGATGAATCGCTTGACTGCGGCTTTCAAATCATCTTTGAGTGTTACTGGTCATCGACTTTCCGCGAATTAGCCTGATTCCTGCGGTTTACACAACTGAGCGAGCGCGGTATATCTGCTGCGCGCCGCCAGAGCCTGACAATGGCGTCCGGTAAGGGTGTCTGCCGCAGGAATGTGACAGCGCCGTGGTGGAAGGGTGGAATGATCTGCTACGAAGGAGTGCAGCGTGGCGTCGGTTGAAGAGGTCAAAGACAAAGTCATCAATATTGTGAGCGAACAGCTCAATATCCCCAAAGATGACATAAAGCCCGAAAGCGCGTTTATCGCTGATTTGAAGGCCGATTCGCTCGATTTGGTCGAACTCGTCATGGAATTCGAAGACGAATTCGGCGTGCAGATTCCAGAATCGGATCAAGACAAAATCCAGACGGTCGGTAATGCGATCGACTATATCATGGAGAAGCAGTGACGGATGGCCAGACGCGTCGTCGTGACAGGGATGTCGGTGGTCACCGCGCTCGGAAGTGATGTTCCGGAGTTCTGGGAGAAGTTGTGCGCAGGCAAGAGCGGCATTAGCCGACTTGAGCGTTTCGACTGCTCCGATTTCAAGGTGAATTTCGGGGGGGAAGTCAAAAACTTCCGCGCCGAAGATCACTTTGACGGAAAAGAAGCCAAACGGCTTGACCGGTTCTCACAATTCGCGCTCGCCGCCGCACAGAAGGCAGTCAAGCAAAGTGGAATTAACTTTGCTGCGGAACCCGATCCGTACCTCTGCGGTGTCATCATCGGCAGTGGAATTGGCGGCCTGAACGAGATCGAAGAGCAGCATGCCAAGCTGTTCGATCGCGGACCGTCACGAGTATCGCCGTTCATGATCCCCAAGCTGATGGTCAATGCCGCCAGTGGGAACATCTCTGTCCACTGGGGCTTAAAGGGCCCTAGCAGCGCCGTCGCCACCGCGTGCGCATCGGCTAATAATGCGATTGGCGATTCTTTCCGCCTGATTCAGCACGGCGTTGCCGATGTCATGATCAGTGGCGGCAGCGAAGCTGCAATTACCCCGATGGGACTTTCCGGCTTTGCTCGAATGGGCGCTTTGTCGACTCGAGTAGACGCTCCTGAATCTGCCAGCCGCCCCTTCGACAAAGACCGCGATGGATTTGTGCTGGCTGAAGGTGCTGGCGTCGTCGTCCTAGAAGAGTACGAACACGCCAAGAAACGCGGCGCAACCATTCTTGGCGAAGTATTGGGTTATGGGATGTCGTCCGACGGATCTCACATGACCGCCCCGGACCCAGAAGGTGCCGGAGCCGGACGAGCGATGAGCGACTCCTTGAAGGACGCTCGATTGAACCCAAGTGAGGTCGCCTACGTCAACATGCATGGGACGAGCACTCCGTTGGGGGACAAAGCCGAAACCAACGCGATCAAGCGAGTCTTCGGCTCTTTTGCCAAGAATGGACTCTGTGCATCCAGCACAAAAAGCCAACTTGGGCACCTACTTGGAGCATCCGGTGGGGTTGAGTTTGTCATCTCGATCCTGGCTCTGCAGCACCAATTGGTTCCGCCGACAATTAACCTTGAAAATCAAGACCCGGACTGTGACTTGGATTATGTTCCGAACGTCGCCCGGTCGATCAAGGTCGATCGAGTGCTGTCGAATAGCTTCGGATTCGGCGGACATAATGCCTGCCTCGTGGTCGGCCGCCATAACTGACGACAACGATGTCCGTTACGGCGATTTCACTCCAAACAAGTCAAGGGAGAAGGGAATTGCCACCTAGTGAAGCTGCTCGGCCTTTGTGGCCTGGGTTGCAAATCCCGAAAAATTCGACTCTCCTATGATGGTTCTGTGTGAGCCGTCACCTGCGCTCACCTTTCTGCTAGGTGCCCTAACCTTGCGGCTTTGATTGAGGGATCTGATTCCCTGAGTCGCTGCGATGAAGGTGCCTGCGACACTTTGAGAGAAAATGAACCAGCCAACGTCAAACCGCGAAGTCGTCATCACAGGAATTGGGATCGTCAGCCCAATTGGTATTGGAGTTGAACCGTTCTGGAAGAACCTGGAAGCAGGAAACTCAGGCGTTCACCACTGTAAGCTCTTCCCTACCACGGCCGCCCCTGATGCAGTCGGAGGAGAAGTCTTAGAGTTTACCGAGGAGTCTGCGAAGAAAGTCTACTTGAAGGATCAGCGCAGAAACATCAAAGCGATGTGCCGCGAGATCCAGTTGGGTGTGACCTCGGCCGGCCTGGCGTTGCAACACGCTGCAATTGATCTTGAAAAAATCAATCACGAGCGGCTCGGCGTTGAATTCGGCGCGAACCTGATGCTGAGCGCACCGGACGCGCTGGAACAGGGATGCTTTACCTGTTGCGAGCCGGGATCGAAACACTTCGAGTTTGAGAAATGGGGCCAGGCAGGCCTTGGGCAGATGGAACCACTCTGGTTGCTGCGATATCTCCCGAACATGCCTGCATGTCACATCAGCATTTCGACAGATGCACGTGGTCCAAGCAATTCGTTGACCATGGACGATGCGTCGGCGAATACGGTCCTGGGCGAAGCTCGCCGGATTCTGCTGCGTGGACATGCGGATATCCTGATTACGGGAACCACGGGAACCACGCTTCATCCGATCAAGACGCTCCACCTTGGGCTGTGGCACGATTTGGCTGCGACCCCAAACGAACCAGAACGACGGTGCCGACCGTTTGAATTGAACCGGGCGGGTCGTGTCGTCGGCGAGGGTGCCTGTACGGTCATCCTCGAAGATCGCGCCCATGCAGAATCACGTGGCGCGAAGATCTGGGGCCGATTACTGGGCACAGGTTCGTCCTGCGTTCTCAGCCCAACTGGCGTGGTGGGGACTCGAGCCGCATTGGCAAACGCGATGCGTGCCGCGATCCGCGAAGCAGGACTTCGACCCGATCAAATTGGTCATATCAATGCCCACGGGTTGGGAACTCTCGAATCAGACATCGAAGAATCGAAGGCTATTCTGGATGTGTTCGGCGACGACCTGGGCAAGAAGATTCCCGTGACAGCACTCAAGAGCTATCTGGGGAATTCGGGAGCCGGTTCCGGCATGCTTGAACTGGCCGGGTCGCTGCTCGGGCTTGCTCACGGCGTGATCCCGCAGACACTCAATTACGACAAGCCTGATCCACAATGCCCACTGAATGTCGTGGCAGGCAAGCCGATGCCAACGAACAATCGCGTTGTGCTGAAGATCAACGTGACGCGAATGGGACAAGCGAGCGCGTCGATCGTGGAAGCTTGCTGAGTCAACATGGACTCGGTCGCACGAGTGATCTTGCGACCGAGTCTATTGTCCACAATTAGCTAGTTACCCGCGGCTCGCAATTGAAACTGGGCACCGCGGTATGCCGACAAGTCAACGGCGTTCGTCTTCAGGACTTGTTGATAGAACGCGGTGGCATTGGCCTTGTCTCCCGCTTGACCTCGTCGCTCAGCGATGAAGTAATAGGCCTCGCACAGCTGTGCGTTCTTCATAGTGGCATTGGTCGCTTTGTCGACGGCCTTCACTAGATCTTGTTCAGAGACCTTGCCATTCAAGAACAGCACCATCTGATCAATCCAATCCCGCTCTGCCTCTGGACGCTTTGTCGTTGCCTCCAGGATTGGCCCGAGCGAATCGACCTTACCCAATTGCACGAGCACCCAGGTTCGCCACGGGTTCAGGTAACGCATATTCGGATTCATCGCAATCGATTGATCGAACGAGGCTAAGGCCCCCGCAAAATCTCGTGCAAAGTACTTCGCGAACCCCAAATCCGCTTGTCCGGTTGGATTCTGCGGGTCCAGCCGAATCGCTTGATTATAGTCATCGATGGCACCATTCACGTTCATCTGAGACAGACGACACGTTCCTCGCAGACTGTAGAACAGTGGATGCTTCGCATCTTGCTTAATCGCTTCAGAGTAATCCGCTTCGGCGGCCGCCAGATCTCGTTCGGACTGATGGCTGAAGCCTCGGTTGGCATAAGCGACGGCGAACTTCGGATCAATTTGAATGGCTTTGTTGAAGTCGGCAATCGCCTCTTTCAACTTCCCCTGTCGCTGCTCAAACAGCCCGCGATTATTGAACACCAGCGGATTATTGGGAAAGGCCGTGACTGCCGAAGTGAAGGCGTCCAGCGCCTTATCGGCCTGCCCCGAGACTGCATAGCTTTCGGCGAGCCCGACATGGGCACCCAAATGCAACGGATTGCTCTTGATCGCTGCCTGATAATCCTGAGCAGCCGCCTCGACGTTTTGCATACTGACGTACGCGCTGGCACGTTGATACAGAATGTTCGCCCGCTGCTCGGGCGTCAGATTGGTGCGGGCCAGCACACTTTGACCGACCTGCAGGACAACTTCAGCGTGTTCTTTCTTCCCCTCGAGATTGGACAGCGAGGTCATGCCATACATGTATGGGAGGTAGTAGTCGATTTCGTTGCTGCCACCCGCTCGCAAGGATTCGCGGGCGTCTTCGATACCAGATCGCAGCTCTTTGCCGTCCCGACGGACAATACCAAGCTCCACATGCGCACTCGCACGCAAATACAAGGCCTTATGGTCTTTGGGATTCTGGGCCAATACTTTTGTGGTCAATTCCAGGCACTTGGCGAAATCCGCGCTCTGGTAAGCCGCATCAGCCTCTTTTTTTAACTTGTCCGCTTCAGAATCTTGAGCCACCGCGAAGCTGGTCAGGGCGACCATGGTCAACAGGCCGTAGATGCATCCATGCAGGGACATGGTAACCCCTTTGAAATTGAGAGTTCCGTCTTAAAGCAAGCCGCTCACAGCAGATTCAAGCTAGAATTCGCCTGCGAGTCAACACAATGCAATAAACTTGACCGCGATCCACGGATTTCGTGACTCAGTAGAAGTTCATCAGTGACTAAATTCGCAACTCTCTACATCGCATCGTCAAACAACTTGACAGGTTGGAGATCGGCTAGTATCGTCAATTCGCGCATGTGCGGAGTTCGTTGCGCCAGGGGTGTGCAAGGGTTCAGTCATGTGATGGTGAGTCTCAGCTTCTTGGCGGGGGCATCGGCCATGTGAGAAAGTGGGTTCCAGTCCGAAGCATCGGAACTTGTTTTCAGGTTGCTGAAAACAAGCAGACTTATCGGCTTTTGCCAACTGGCGGCCGTGGAATAAGTGGGACTCGTGCCCACTTATTTGTTTTATGGGATGTGTGAAAAGTGGTAGATCGGGGACATCATTTGAGATGACGTGATCCAGAGTTGACGGTGCGTTCCCGAAGTGCAATTTCAGGTATGTTTGTTCGACAAGGTCGAACAATGAGAAGGGTTGAAATGAACGGTCCCGAGTTGTTGCGTATCGTCGATGCGATCCACCGCGACAAGAGCATCGACAAGGCGATCGTGTTCGAAGGTATCGAGCAGGCGATTCTCTCTGCTGCGCGCAAGCATTTCGGCGAAGACAACGAAATTCAAGTTCACGTCGATCGGGACAACGGACATCCAACTGTCAAATCGAATGGCGTCGAAATTGATTCCGCCGAGCTTGGCGATCTGCTGGGCCGAATTTCGGCGCAGACCGCCAAACAAGTCATGATTCAGAAGATTCGCGAAGCAGAACGCGACGCCTTGTACGACGAATATACCGATCTGCGCAATCAGATCGTCACAGGTTCAGTATCGAAGCTGGAAGGTGGCGCGGCGATCGTCTCTTTGGGCAAAGTCGAAGGATTACTTCCTCGCGGCGAACAGATTCCAGGCGAAGGTTTCCGCGTTGGTGAACGCGTTCGAGCTACGGTTCTGGAAGTCCGTAAAGCGGGTAGTCGCGTGAAGATTATCCTGTCGCGGACGCATGTGGAATTCGTACGCCGGCTGTTTGAACTGGAAATCCCCGAAGTTGGCGAACGGGTT
>DASYEA010000017.1:0-4225 GCA_036499265.1 Schlesneria sp.
CGAGGTCGACTTCCGAAGCAATTTGAAGATGTCGGTCGATTGGCGTGGCTGAGCATGGACGATGAGGCCGGTCAGGAATACTGGGCCGCGATGAACTTGATGGGTCACTATGCCGCCGCCAATCATGATGTGATTCATCGCCTGGTGTCGAAGTTGCTAGGGGCTCGGATCATTTCGGGCGTTGAAAACCATCACAATTTCGCCTGGAAAGAAACGCACGGCGGTCGTGAAGTGATTGTTCATCGCAAGGGGGCCACGCCAGCCGGGGCAGGGGTGCTGGGAGTAATTCCAGGATCGATGGCAGATCCAGCGTTCGTTGTTCGTGGCAAGGGGAATGAAGCGTCGCTGCTGTCTGCCGCACATGGGGCAGGGCGGCGAATGAGCCGCACGGCTGCTCGCGAGAAGTATAGCTTCCGAGCCGTGCAGAAGGACTTGGAAGTGAAAGGGGTGAGGGTCTTGTCCGCCGGGTCGGATGAAGTGCCGTATGTCTACAAGAACATCCTGGAGGTCATGGCTGCTCAGAATGACCTTGTGGAAGTGGTCGCTCGTTTCGATCCGAAGATCGTCAAGATGAGTGACGATGGACGCAACGAAGATTAGTGCGTCAAAATGAGGAACGGGGATTCGCGTTTAAGACGCAAACTGTTGGCGACGATGAATGATGGCTTTGACAGCGCACTGACGCGCTGTCAAAGCCTGTTTTGTTTCAAGTGATGGCGCCTATCGGCCTGCCGATTCGTTGAGTTCGGCCAACTCCACCAGCAGTCGCTCTAATTGGCCCAGATATTCAGCCGGCGGCAGCGTTTTCTTCTGGGCCTTCAGCTTCAGAATTGCATCTTCCAAACCGTCCCGTTTCTGCCGGACTTCTAGTGGTAATGCCTGATCCGACACATTTCGCACTAGATGCCATTGATGGGCGCGCTGTCCATCGAGCGGCTGACCGTCGGAGGATTGTTCGATCGGAGTCAGGCCACGAAACTGATCACTGCGGACACCTTGTCCATCTCCGGTGTCGTCCAAGACGGCGTGTTCCGTGAGCAGGCGACCATCGGTGGAATAGTACTCGGCCGTTCGCCGGGCGGCTTTGAGAAAGGCTTCCCAGAGAGACGTTTGATCGTCTTTATCAAGGTCCGCAGTCGAGTCGACAATGGCTTGCGACATGTATTCCCCGAACCGTGCGAAGTTCTGCTCGGACCCACTCTTTGTCGAGGCGATGAGTACTCGCTTTGGCGACGCGAGAGCCGTCACGAAGGGAGCGCTCGCGGAGGCACAGTTGATGATGGCCATTGGCCGGTCGACAGGCTTGAGCCAATCTGCCAACTCGCGGGCGGAAACATCTGGCCCTCGCAGGTTGAAACGGGCCTCCCGGCGATCGAACGTACCGTGTCCGATCATCACCAGCCAAAGTTCAATTCCGGGCGACTTGGCAGCTTGATCGATGACCGAACGCAATCGCTGCCGGTCCGATTCAGTGGCGTCAGTGTCACGACCAACGACGACGACGTGCAGCCCTGCTTGCTGTGCGGCAGCTATCCATCGGTCTGCCCATTCGGCAAACATCGCTTCGAATTGTTCGACCCCAGAGGCCCCCACCACGACGATCATCGTTGGCGCTGTACTGACCGCGGTCTCATCGGCGCGTACCGAATTTGCGACGAGAGCGAACAGAATTGACAGCAGCATTCCGACTCGACTGTTTCGGGACCGAAAGCCGGCACCAAATCGATGCCATTCAATCATGGCAATCCTTTCCAGCGACGCAGCGCCCATTCGCCGCACAAGCAGGCGACGATGACCGCCAGGACCCACGGTTGGTGCCATAAGGGTGTCGTATACGCTTCGGACAACGGAGCTTCTCGAGTTGGCAATGAACGAACGAAAGACTCTAAGTTGGCAATCGGAATAACCTGTCCCCCGGTTTGCTTCGCCAGGCGTTCCATCAATTCGATGTCAGGCACGACCCGTTCGAATTCTTGAGCGGAGGGGTCGGACACCCAGCCCGTTTCCGATTTTCCGAGCGGCTTTCCGTCGCCGTCAGTCACTTCCACGGCGGCTCGGTAGCTGCCGGGCATGCGTGAGGCGAAGGTCGATTCATACAAGCCCGCTTCTTTCAGGGATGGCTCGGCCGGTTGAACAATCGTCGAACCATCCGGAAGTTTCAGCGTGATGTTGACGGCGGCGTTGTCCTGCGGCTGGAATTCCTGGCTGCGCACGCGAGCTTCCACCCGCGTGAGCGGCTGGCCGGATTCATCCTGCGAGACCGCTCGCAAGTCGATCCGATCGGGAACATCGGCGATCAACCAACGGACCGATTGCCGCCAGGCCTTCCCCAAGTCATCGCGTTCGCGTTGGGCATCGGTGCGATTCAGTTGCCAGCGCCAGAGATCGCCGACAAGGAGTGCGGCACAGCGACCACGACCGAAGCGTTGCACAGCCAATGCCGGATGGGACTGGTTCGCCGCGTCCAGCACCTCGGCGATAACAGTGGCCCCCGGCTTGAGAGCACCAGCGCGATTGACCGTCAAAAACGCGGGTAACTCCTTCAGTCGACTCTGTTCTTCCAGCTCGGTCGAACGAAGCCGCGCCCAAGGCTGCAGCCAGCCGTCACGTGTCAGAGCCAGACGATAGCCCGTTGGAGACGGCGTCGCTTCGTTCGCGTCGAGATACAACGGCAACATCCGGCCGACGGGTGTTCGCTCGTAGTTCCCATGACGGAACGACTCGGCACCACCCAGCATCAGCAAGCCGCCGCCTCGCTCGGAGACAAATCGTTCCAGCAGCGACATTTGGTCGGCCGAGAAAAACCCCGCTTCCAGATCGTCGACGATGACCGCGTGGAACTGAAACAGGTCTTCGGCCTTCTTGGGAAAGCCGCTGCGGAATTCGTTGGGATCTTTCGTATTGATGCGCACGAGCACCGGTTGGTCGTACCGTTCGGTCTCTTCTCCGGTGCGATCAAAACCTCGAAAGAGTGGATTCGTCGCTTCGCCATCACGGCTGCGCCAGTCAAATTTCGGTTCGCGACGAGCAACGCGAATGATGCCCGTCATCTTAACTTGCTCATCGGATTCGATGGCTCGATTCAGGAACTTGAACTCCCAATTCGGGCGACCGGTCAGATAGAGGACGCGGTAGGGACCGCTGCCACGATCCACGGAGACCAATCGTTTGTTGTTCGCGGCGGTCGATTCTTTGTCGATGGCGAGCGAGTCGGTCTCGACTTTGACTTCATAGAAAGACAACCCGGGCCGAGTCGGTCGAAACTGGAACCGGAAAGCGAGTGGTGCGCCATCGGGACCGAACGTCTGCGTCTCTTCCTTCACTTTCGCGCCACTCTCATCCAGCAAGGTCGCTTTGACGATTGCCTTGCCGAGGCCAATTTGAGCCACATCGGCCTGGATTGTGACGGGGGCATCTTCAAACGCTGTTGTCGTCACGGTGACGTGCGAGATAGCCAAATCGCGGTGCGAAGCAGCGCTGCCCACCACGACAGGATAGATGGGACAGAGGCCCGTGGTGTCGATCTCTGAAGAGCCCGGCGTCGTCGAGATTCCATCTGTAAATAGGAGCGCCCCGGCCAGCGGACGATCCCGAAAACGATCCTTCAAACTCGACAAGACCGATTTCAGGTTTGTGAGCGGACCATCGAAATCAAGTTTCGAGAAGTCGCTGACGCCCTGGAGTCCAGAATCAAACAAATAACGTCGCAATTCAAAATCCTGCGACAACCGGACCTGCCACGGAGTCTGCTCGTCGGTCAGGAGTTTCTTCAGTTGAGTCCCACGCGACTCGATCGCTTGCGGGTCACGAACAGTCAAGCTTTCGCTATTATCGGCTAGCACGGCGAAGAGGTTCGCGCCAGGTCGGGCTCGCTGACCACTCCACAGTGGCTCCAGCAAACAGGCCAGCAGCAGTGCGAGTGCGATTCCCTTGAGCGAAGCAGTCCACCAGCGCGTGCGACTGTCGAGTGCGGCGGTCCGATATCGTGCGATCACAATCGCAGCCGCCACCACCCCGAGGGCGATCGCCGGACCCAACCATTCTTGACTGCCGAAGATTACCGAAGCCAGCATGCGACCTACTTATCCTTCCCGCTGCCGAGGCGTTCGTAGTAACTCTTCACCAGTTCTCGATACCGGCTGGGAATGGGGTCGCGATCGACGGGGACGAGAGAATCGGGCGTTTCGCGACGAGCGATCTCTTCGGACAATTGCCGCTGCAATTC
>DASYEA010000018.1:0-4554 GCA_036499265.1 Schlesneria sp.
CCATACAAGGGAGCCGCCAGAACCTTACACCTTGCTACTTATTTCGCAGCAGCAGCAGCAGCAGCAGCAGCAGAATCACCCAGGAATCACTTTTTGGCGGGTGCCAGACCTTCGGTCTTAGTCGGCGATAAGTTCGGTACCAGCGTCGCATCGTATTTCGAATCAACCGAGACTTGGATCACGGTCATGCGGACCTTGGTCGGAAAGAATTTTTCATGATCCTTCCTTTTATGAGCATGGCCACCGCCCCCACTGTTGTCCTTAATCACCAGATGCATCTCTTTGATCCCCTGGTCCCAGACGATCGAATCGTTCTGCCAGAACTTGGTCATGGGAATGTCCTGCTCAAAGACTCCAGCTTCTTTATAAACCGGAGTGTTGAAGCAGCCGTAGCCTTTGTCGCGGCCTTTATTCGGGATGTAACACACCGACCAGGTCGTCGCTTCACCGCCCGGGGGCTTCTCCAAAACCTCCAAGCGGACGTGTGCTGTCCCATTGCGATAATCGACCGGGCTGGTCCAGTCCTTCGGTCGCTCGGCGTTCATCAGCTTGTCGCGAACATAATAATGCGACGGGCTCGGCTTCGAGTTATCCGCTTCGTCTTTTGTGAACGTGAAGGTCGCATCGAACAGCACAAACTGCTCGGCCTGGGCGAAGGAAGCTGCCAGACACAACGTGGCCAGACAGGCCCACACCGACAGGGTACGACGGGCGAATCGACTGCGGGTGCAAAGCATCGCGGTGTCCTCTCGATAGTGATGTCGATTCACGACTTCTCGGATGTGGCCGACCTCGTTGCGCAAGGACCGCCCAGTGAGGGCGGTCCAGCGCACGTGATCTCACGAGTCACTATCAACGCCACGGAGATAGCCTCTCGATTTCATCAACTCGACGATGCGGTTGACGCTTTCATCGACGCTAATGCGATCTGTTTGCAGCACGAGGTCGGGCGATTTAGGCTCTTCGAACACGGCCGTGACACCCGGCATCTGCGCGATCTTGCCCGCATCAGCCAATCGATAAGCGCCGCTCTGATCGCGAGCCCGCAACACTTCGATCGGGGCCGTGCAATACACCTCCAGGACGTGATCCCGGCCAATCAACTGCTTGGCCTTCTCACGAACGGATTCGTGCGGTGCCACAAAGGCGGCGATAGTGATCAACCCCGCGTCGTTCATCAATCTTGCCACTTCGGCCGACCGTCGAAGGTTTTCCGAGCGATCGTCGGCGGTGAACCCCAAATCGCGATTCAAGCCTTGCCGCATACTCTGGCCGTACAGCACGGTCACAGCCCGGCCCTCGTCCCACAAGCGACGCTCCAGAGCACTTGCGATATGACCCTTGCCGCTCCCTGTCAATCCCACCAGAAGTATCGTCACCGGCACTTGACCGAAGCGTTGCTCGCGCTCGGTCGGCGTAATCAGACTGTCGCGCGGCTTAAGATTCACTACCGGCTCTGCCACCCACGCGTCACCCGGTGCCCGCCCGGTGCCGGTCTCCAGGATCATTCCCGCCCCGACCGTACTGTTCGACAGCCGATCGATCAGAATGAAAGCCCCGGTCGCGGCATTGGTGCGGTATGGATCACAGGCCAAGGCCTGCGTCAGACTAATCTGCACGTGCCCGACCTCATTCAGCTCAAGCCGCGCGATGGCACGATGCTCGAGAGAGTTGACGTCGACACCATAGCGGAACGAGGCGACCTCCGCGGTCACCTGCTGAGTCGTTTGCTTCAGCGTATAAGACCGGCCGGGCACCAATGGCTGCTCGGCCATCCACACCACCATCGCCTCAATCTCGCTGCTGACATTCGGCAGGTTGTTCGGCAGCACCAGCATGTTGCCGCGGCTGACGTCCACCTCATCGGCCAACGTGATTGTCACGGCCTGCGGCGCGAACGCTTCATCCAATTCGCCATCGTACGTGACGATCGACTTCACTTTGCTGCGTTTGCCCGATGGCAGAACCATCAGCTCGTCGCCCTTGCGGACGACGCCCGACGCCACCGTCCCCGCGAAGCCGCGGAAATTGAGATCCGGACGGATGACGTACTGCACCGGGAAACGGAAGTCGGTCAGATTGCGGTCGCTGGCAATGTGCACTGTTTCGAGATGGTCCAGCAGCGGCGGCCCGGAATACCACGGTATGGCATCGCTTTTGGATGCGACGTTGTCGCCCTTCAATGCCGACATCGGGATGAAGGTAATATCGTGCAGGTCGAGCTTGGCAACAAAGCCAGTGTAGTCGGCCTTAATCCGTTCGAAGACCTCTTGCGAGTAGTCAACGAGGTCCATCTTGTTGATGGCGACGACAACATGCCGGATGCCCAGCAGCGACACAATAAACGAGTGCCGACGAGTCTGGGTCATGACGCCATGACGGGCATCGATCAGAATGATCGCGAGCTGGCACGTCGAGGCACCGGTCGCCATGTTGCGCGTGTACTGCTCGTGACCGGGCGTATCGGCAATGATGAATTTGCGGCGGTCAGTCGAGAAGTAGCGATAGGCGACGTCGATCGTGATCCCTTGCTCGCGCTCGGCTTTCAGGCCATCGGTCAGCAAGGCGAGGTCGATCTCACCGGCACCAGTCGTACCGACCTTCTCGCTGTCGCGTCTCACGGCGGCGAGTTGGTCTTCATAGATCATTTTCGTGTCGTGCAGCAGCCGACCGATCAGCGTGCTCTTGCCGTCGTCGACGCTGCCGCAGGTCAAGAAGCGCAGCAGTTCCTTTTTCTGATGACGGGCGAGGTAGGCGTGAATGTCTTCCTGACTCAAATCAATCGCTTGCATGTTAGAAATATCCCTCGCGCTTCTTTTGCTCCATCGAACCCGACTCGTCATGATCGATGACTCGACCCTGCCGTTCGGAATTCTTCGCCAGCAGCATCTCCTCGATGATCTCCGGCAACGTCGTCGCGTCGCTTTCGACAGCCCCTGTCAGCGGGTAGCAGCCGAGTGTGCGAAAGCGAACTCGCTTCATTTCCGGCTGCTCGCCAGGTCGCAGGACCATCCGCTCATCGTCGACCATGATCAGCGTGCCATCGCGGTCGACAACCGGGCGGACGTCAGCAAAGTAAAGCGGGACGATGGGGATGTTTTCCAGGTGAATGTACTGCCAGACATCCAGTTCGGTCCAGTTGCTCAGCGGGAAGGCACGAATACTCTCGCCTTTGTTCACCTTGCTGTTGTACAGGTTCCACAGTTCCGGACGCTGGTTTTTTGGATCCCACTGATGCAGGCGATCGCGGAAGCTGTAGACACGCTCCTTCGCCCGACTCTTTTCTTCGTCGCGACGAGCACCGCCAAACGCCGCGTCGAACTGGTAGTGGTTCAGCGCTTGCTTCAGCGCCGCCGTCTTCATGATATCGGTGTATTTTTTCGAGCCATGGTCGAACGGGTTGACGTTCTGCGCCTTCCCCTCCAGATTGGTCCAGACCTTCAAATCCAGGCCCTGTTGGCGACAAAACTCATCGCGGAACTCGATCATCGCCCGGAATTTCCACGTCGTATCAACGTGCAGCAATGGGAAGGGGAGCCGCCCAGGGTAAAACGCCTTCTGCGCCAGGCGCAGCATGACGGCGGAATCCTTGCCGATCGAGTAGAGCATCACTGGCCGTTCGAATTCGGCAGCGACCTCACGGATGATGTGTATACTCTCAGCTTCAAGGACTTTAAGGTGTGTCAGGTTGTAACTGCCGCTAATCATCCGCTCTCCCGGTTCCCTTCTGCTCAACGGATTATAAGAATCTGGCTTCTTCATAGCGAAGCGCCACATTTTAGTCTATCCACCTCCGCTGGCATACCCCCTCTTTGTCGTCTCAACCGCGCTCAGAATGCGCCGACTGCCGCACACAAGAAGACAAACAACTGCCAATACTTCGGCCTGGATTGGCCGACCGGTGAACTGCGCAAAGGTTGGATTTTATCCGACGAAAGTCCGTCGTGGAATGCCTTCAACGGAATCACCGAAGATGGTCTCGGCCGGAAGGCGATAGGGTCTGTCCTCTTGAGACAACATAGTAAGCAGGCGGTTGGACGGTCCAACGTGCGATTCCGCTTGATGTTGCAATGGTCTCCGAGACAAGGGGACGGCTATTTCACTTTGTCTGGTAAGGATGCGATGTCGGGGTGCGTCGGCCATACTCGTCGCCAGGGCTGCTTCAGAACGGGTTTACCTGACTGCCTGAGCGAGCCATTCGGCAATGAGTGTGTCCATTCGTCCGCCCATCGCACAGATGCCGGGATCGTCTGGATGAGCACCAACCAAAACAATTTTATCGCCGCGCTCAGTGGCTATTTCAGTGAAGAGATCGTGCGGCGTGATAAAGCAGAGCGCAGCGGAAAATGGCAAGGGATCAAACAAGCCGCGGAAATTTTCGAGGTAACCGAGCATCTTGTAAGTTTCTTCCGCGCGGGTGAATTTGCCGGGGCTTGCGCTACTGGCGTAATCGCCGGTTGCGTCGGTCGATGTGACCGACGCAACGACCGTTCGCGACATTGGAGGTGCAAATAAAAGCGCAAGGGGACTGGCTGGTAGACAACGCTGTAGAGT
>DASYEA010000019.1:0-5291 GCA_036499265.1 Schlesneria sp.
GATTAAAGCGGCGTCACAGACCCGCCCGGGAACGGGCCCAGTCCTTCGACTGGCCTCTTCCCACTGCAAGGAACGACTGATGAAGTACTCTGCTCGAGTGCTCTATGCCGCTGTCCGCGCCGAAGTATTGGCCTACAGGCCTCGGCTGGAACGAGCTGTGCTTGAGGCGATCCGCCTCGCTCAGCGAAACACCAGGCGCATTCATTACGCGAAGCAGCCATTCGACGAATCCAAACATCCGCGTGCTCCGGCCGGCCGTCCAGAAGGAGGCGAGTTCGTGCGGGCTGGCGGCCCGACCGCCTCGTCAGCGCCAGCCAAGCAGACGGAAATCGTGCGGAAGGCCCCGTCATCGTGGGCGTTTCGTGATTCCAGTCGAAATCGAGACCCGAGTACATCGGCTGATTTGGCTCAGCCGCTGATCGTGTGATAGCTCCTGGCGGAATTGGTAACCCCAGAAGTCTGCCGAAGCGAGACCCGATGAAATCGTTCGCAACGTAATAAGGCCCCTCGCCATCTCCGACATTGCCGCGATGATATGCCTGCACCGAACTCTTCGCTCGCCCAGCTACACTCAACTGAGCACGCCCCAATTGGCCTAGTGCGTTGTCAGTGTAGAATGTAGCTTGATATGTCGGCTCGCCCTGTTTTGTCATTGTTGGTTCCGTCACCACGCCAGAACGCTACACTTTACGATTGTGAGTTGGTCGCTTCGGTTCGCCGATACCTGCGACTGGATCAAAAATGGAGAATAGATCATGCCCAGCGATGGAAAATCTACCGCCACGACAACTATCCCACACAACCTTGCCAAAGCGTTGCCAGCATTTGATGCCGCCATGCGAAAGATCGTCTCCACGCCGAAGGCTGAGGTGGAGCGACGGGAGCAGGAAGAGAAGCAGTGACGGGATGCGGCCAAGTAGATAGCGGCAGCATGGCAGCGCTGTGGTCACCCACCATCTAAAGGCTGAGGCGGAATCAATGCCGGAGCGCATCAAGTGGATCTGCCCAGAGTGCCAAACGGTCTATGCAGTCCCCTCTATCTCGGGCCTGTCGGCCTGCCCACCATGTGTTAGGAGGCTCCGCAAGCAAGCTCGCGGACACGGTGACACACGCACGAGCACAAAGCGGCCAGCAGTCAGCGTGCTTGTATTGGTGTTCGTAGGATGGATGATTTTGAATGCTGCCACTGTTGCGTTCGTCGGACTGATGGTCCTAGCTCGGCAGAGCGAAGTTCAGCGAATGCGCTACGCCAAAATGGTAATCGGCGCGAACTCGACCGAGGATGCCATACAGTTCGAAATATTATTCGATGCAATCATTGTGGGCGGAGTTTTTTATGTCTGCGGATTGATCGTGCTTGCGGTGATCAAGTTCCTCATTACGCCGACTGCTCGGTAATCAGACCGAAGAGCCTAGGATCTCGGATTCCCCTGGCGGATCCTGTTCCTCACCCTCGGCGTACTCTTGTTCATCGCTCGTCGCGTTCTGGTCACCCAAGAATCGCAGGCCGAAACGGATGAGTGCATCTGTATTCTGAGACAGATACTCCTGAATCCCCGCCGTTGTCAGACCCGAGACGCTGATCTCAGCTCGGAGGTAAGTCATGCTCGCCGTGCCGTCATCGTAGATCATCTTAAGGCGACGCCCGACCGCGATCGGACGTTCGATCGCTGCCAAGACGTCTGACTTCAGCAGGGCCAGTAACTCCTGGTAGACGGTCGGGATGATCTTGATGCCGTCCGGTGTTTGCATGACGAATCACTTTAGAAGGGAAGCGGTTCATACCCCGGTCGCGGTCTCACCTGCGAGGGTCAGTAGTTTGAGAACGGTCGCCCAGTTTCTGGTAGTGGTCGATTTGCCTTCCTTGCCGAGCAGCGCCTTACCGACTTTGCTTTCGAGGATGCCGCTGACGCAGTGAAGATAGGCCGCGTGCTTGCCGATCACGAATTCTTCCGGCGGGACGGCCACATGCTGGAGCGGTTTCAGCCCCGCCAACGACTTGGCATCTTGCACAAATGCGATCAGCAGGCGGGAATGATCAGCGGCATCCTTGGCGAACGGATTCTCAGTCGCGATGGCGGCGAGTTCCTTCGCCGACTTGACGATGACCGGGACTTCAATTTGGAACTTGCTGGTTATCGCCGCTGAGATCTCGGAAGCGTGCTTGGCCGAGGTCCCTTTTGATACTTGGAAAACGGCGTTGCCGCTGTTGAGAAGTGTCGCGACGCCCGTGTAGCCAACCTCGCCGAGCATCTCGCGCAACTCGGCCATGGGAATACGCTTGGCTTTGCCAACATTGATGCCGCGGAGCAGGGCTACGAAAGTGGGCATTCCTGACACCTCGGGTCTACTCTATTCGTGCGATTCTGAATCATGACGCGGCAGAACTTCGAGTGTGACGGTACCCGCTCGAACTAAAGTGCGATTGTCGCGAAATGATCGCAGATCCGTAACCAGCAGATATGCAATTGTGGCTTTGTTATCGATTACCGACACCAAAGCAAACTCTTGAGTGCCGTGATGATCGGGCAACAAGAGTTTTTCCGGCGAAGTCAAAGTCCGATCTTGTACCTTCGGTTTGTCAGATGGGATATCGTACATGGAAATTCGACCGTCCGATTCCGTGACCGCGATCTTGGTCAATCGCCGTTGGACAAATTCGATGACGTCACGACTGTCGATACTCAACTGCCCCTCGACGACATGTCGTGATTCCGCAAGCCGCTGAGGATCTTTGCGAAGGCGCATCGCGATTAACAGTCCGAGAACTGCGACTGCAAAGGCATAGTGGTACCAACGCAAACCGAGCATCTGGATCTACCGGCGGATTGACGTTTGGTGCAAATTATGGCGCGTTATGTGCCAAGCAGCGTTTGAATCGTCTTCACGAGATCTACTTCACTCACTTTTTGCGATTCGCCACTGGCAAGGTTCTTGATCTGCCACACTCCGGTGGCGAATTCGTCCGAGCCTGCGATCAGGGCGAGTTTGAATCCCTTGCGGTCGGCGTATTGAAGTTGCTTTCCGAGCTTCTTCGCGTCTGGGTAGACTTCGGCGTTAATTCCTGCGGCACGCAAAACACGACCGATGCGGACGTATTCGCCGAGGCGTGCAGAGTCGAACTGTGTGATCAGAACAGGTGCCGGTGTCGCCTGTGTCCCCAGCAGCTTCAACTTTTCCATGGCCGCCAGCAAGCGATCGAGGCCTAAGCTGGCACCAACCCCCGGTAGCCGTTCCTTGGTATAAAGCGCGGCGAGATTGTCGTAACGACCACCAGAGCAGATGCTGCCGATACCTGGCAGGTCGTTCAAAAACGTTTCGTAAATCGTTCCAGTGTAGTAGTCGAGTCCACGCGCAATCGAAACGTCCAAGACGATTCGTTCAGCGGGAATTCCGACTGTCGCGATGGCCGCAAACAGCTCGCGCAAGCGGCTGACGCCCAATAATCCAACTTCGTTTCCTTCTAGCATCGTCTGAAGCTGATCGAGGGTGATATTTGGATTCGCGAGTTCCAGAACCTGCCGGGCCTGAGTTTCGGTTGCACCGACTCGCTCGATCATCTCAGCCACGACTGCGTCAGCGCCGATCTTTGCCAATTTATCGACCGCGCGCAGCACGCCCACAGACTGATCAAGCAGACCGAGCTTGCTCAAGACACCGTTGAGAATCAGTCGGTTGTTGACTCGAATTGTAAATCGTTCGATCCCCAGCGCGACCAGAAGATCATGAATCACGAACAACGTTTCGATGTCGGCAGCATTCGACTCCGTGCCAATCGTATCAAAGTCACACTGCGTGAATTCTCGGAATCGACCATCCTGCGGCTTTTCTCCGCGCCAGACAGAAGCGATGTGATAGCGTTTGAAAGGAGTACCGACTGCGGCCAGATGCTGCGCAGTGAACCGTGCGAAGGGAACGGTCAGGTCGAATCGCAGTGCGACATCTCGTTCGCCGCTGTCGACGAAACGGAACAACTGTTTGTCGGATTCTTCTCCCCCTTTCCCTGTCAGGATCTCGGCATATTCCAAAGCCGGGGTGTCGATGGGGCAGAAGCCGTAGCTACGAAAGACCCGCCTTGCCGTTTCCATCAGCCGCTCACGAACGAGCATGACTTCGGGAAGGTAGTCGCGGAACCCTTTGAGGGTACGGGGGGTGATCAATGAGTCAGACACGATGTGTTTTCAGGTTGGTGGTCAACGTTATCAGGCTCTGTCGCCGACTTGATCGCGACAGAGAGGCAATACTCAAATTGGAACCTAAGACACGGCCTTGTCGAAGACTCCAAAACCGTGGCACCCTTGTTCGAGATCAAAATGAGCAGAATCAAGCACGCTTGATCTCGTCAATTATCCGACAATCGGCAGGCTCGGTAGGTTCGGTTCGCCACGTTTGCGTCGGGGCTGTGGCTTGGGTGGCAGGATCGCCTCGGCGTATTCCCAGACTTGTTCAGGTGCTTCGAAGTATTTGTCGTAGCAGCCGTCGTTATCGTACTCGCAATTTTCGGTCGAGTAATCTCGGCAGATCTGCGGGCGCGTGTGATAGATGCCGCACATGTTGTCGGGCTGCAGGTGTCGGCAATCTCCGTAGACCAGCAGATACCAGACGTTGTCGTCGACGAAGACGGCTGTTTTGCCGTGCATGATGTACCAGCGCATGTGATCGAAATCTTCCCAGGTTTTGGGCGTTTCAATCGGCAACGCGAAGTAGCGGCAGCACCGCGCGGTGCAGTATTGGCACAGGACTTCCCCTGGCTTCAGATTTTCTCGAGTTACTTTCGGCCTGCGCATCCGTACTGTCCCTGCCATTAGCCCACAAACCCTAAACGGAATGGCGAGCAGTCTAACGCGAGGCGGGACAAAACGGTATTGAGCCGCAGCCGATTGACCGAACCCCGGTCGTGGGCGATACTCGAAACGAGACGTGATTCCGCCGGATGCCTGAAGGGCCCGCTGATGTCGTTGCCGAACAGATGTTTTTTGGCGCTGTTGCTGCTGCCCGCCACGTTAGCGGTGGGTGAAGACGTTCCCAAGTCGGACTACACGACTCAGGTGAAACCACTGTTGGCCAAGCACTGCCTGCAGTGTCATGGGCCCGAGAAGCAGCAATCAGGACTGCGAATCGATAGTGGACGCGCGATCGTCGACGGAGGCGACAGCGGCCCCGCACTGGTCGCTCGCGATCCTGCGAGAAGCCTATTGATTCAGGCGGTGACCGGAGCAGAGGGGGCTTCCAAGATGCCTCCTGAAGGGCCACGCCTGTCGGACGCCGAAATCCAAGTGCTGAAAGACTGG
>DASYEA010000020.1:0-2291 GCA_036499265.1 Schlesneria sp.
TTGAGGCCGCGGACAAACTGATTGACACCCCCGGCGAGACGTACACACCCGTCGCTGGATCGCTGAAGACGTTCGAATCGAATCTTGAAACCGAAGAGTCGCGACGCAAACCGTTTCCAAAGACGAGCTCGGGGCGGCGGACTGCTTTCGCGAACTGGTTGACCGATACGCGAAATCCACTGGTGGCACGCGTGGCGGTCAATCACATCTGGGCTCGGCATTTTGGCAAACCTCTGGTTCCAACCGTCTTTGACTTCGGACGCAAAGGGACGCCACCGACTCATCCTGAATTACTCGATTGGCTGGCCATCGAATTCCAGAAGAGTGGTTGGAGTATGAAGCACCTCCATCGGCTGATTGTCAGTTCGAATACGCATCGACTCAATTCGTCGACTGCCGGTGCCCGTCCTGAAACCATCGCGGCTGATCCCGATAACACGTTCTACTGGCATGCGAATCCCCTTCGCATGGAGGCCCAACTGATACGCGATAGCTTGCTGCAACTGGCAGGTGAACTGGATCTGACGCAGGGTGGCCCGCCCGTTCCTGTCGGTAACGATTCACGGCGGCGCAGCCTCTACTACGTGCATTCGCATAACGAGCATCAAAAATTCCTGTCGATGTTTGACGATGCCAGTGTGCTGGAATGTTATCGCCGAGCCCAAAGCATCGTGCCTCAGCAGGCGTTGGCGCTCGAAAATAGTCCGTTGGCGACTGCGGCAGCGGAAAAGATCGCTCAGCGAATCACGACGGCTCACCCGATTTTGTCGGATCGCGAGTTCGTTGCGGCCGCGTTCACAATCGTGCTGGCCACTAAACCAACGGCTGAAGAAACTGCAGTCGTTCTTGATGCGATCGCGCAGCTGAGAAAATCGCAAGGCATCCTTGGCCGCCCTGTATCCGAGGCCGCCATTCGAGCCAGCATTGTCCATGTTTTGCTGAACCACAACGACTTTGTAACCATCAGATAATCTTCCGATTGTTTAACCGCGTGGGCATCGCTCCGCGCTAAAGAGGCGCCCCAGATCATGCACGAGAATTGCCTCTCGAATAGTAGCTCGACCAGTGGTGTTCATCGCCGGACGTTCCTTGCTGATGTCGGCATGGGATTCACTGGTTTGGCGCTCGGAGCGATGCTGGCTCGCGATGGCATCGTTCGCGCAGAAGCACCCGAAGAGTGGCTGCCGCCGAACGGGCAACCTCACATCACGCCCAAAGCCAAGAGCGTCGTCTGGCTGTTCATGAACGGCGGCGTGTCGCACATGGAAAGTTTCGACCCCAAGCCGGAACTGACCCGATTCGCCGGGAAGTCGATCGGAGAAACCCCGTACAAGGATGCTCAAAATCCAGAGAAGCTGAAATTGGCCCGAGTGACGGTCGTGAACGACGCCAACGGCCAGCAACGCAATAAGCTCTATCCACTGCAGGTTGGCTTTCGAAAGTATGGTGAGAGTGGGATCGAACTCAGCGACTGGGTGCCGCACATCGGCAGTTGCATCGATGACATTGCCGTCGTCCGTTCGATGTTTACGACCGACGATAACCACGGGGCGCAAACGCAATTTCATTCCGGCCGCCATATGCTCGATGGCGAGTTTCCCACGCTGGGGGCCTGGGTCCACTATGGGCTTGGGTCGCTCAACGATAACCTGCCACAGTTCATTTCAATGGGAAGTCGTGAGTACTGGAATGCAAAAGACGGCCACTACCTGGGACCCGCACATGACGCCGTCCCCATTCGGGTTGATCCGGCAAATCCCCTCGACTTCGGCAAGCTCGCAAAAGATTTCAGTCGCGACCAACAGCAAATTGCATTTGATCTTGTCGGACGCTTGAACCGGTTGAAGGCTGTTGAGTATCCCAACGATCAGGCACTGGCCGCGCGGATTAAGGCATACGAACTGGCCTTTCGGATGCAGACTTCGGTCCCCGAAACGATGGCGTTCAGCTCAGAGACGAAGGCGACACAGGATCTGTATGGACTGGACGACCCGGCCACTCGCGAGTTCGGTATGCAGATGCTGGCGACTCGACGATTCATCGAACGGGGCGTGCGATTCATTCAAGTTCAACATGGTGCCGGAGGGGCCGGTGCCTGGGACGCGCACGGCGGACTCAAGGGAAATCATGAACGCAACTTTAAGGCAGTCGACAAGCCAATTGCCGGGCTATTGAAAGATTTGAAACAGCGCGGATTGCTCGATTCCACAATCGTGTTGTTCGCCAGCGAATTTGGCCGCACACCGGGAACGCAAGGGGCCGATGGCCGCGACCATCATATCTACGGCTTC
>DASYEA010000021.1:0-6671 GCA_036499265.1 Schlesneria sp.
GTGGCAACAGACATCGACCGGATCCAGGCAGCACTGACGCAGCTCACACCGGTGGGGACTCGGACCTTCGATAAGCTCAGCTCAGGGATCCTGGGCGGTGCGAATTCGTTGTTCCACTTTTCGAATCTCCTGCAGGACTCCGGACCCTCCGGGGTCGCTGCATCCGATTCGATCGATCGAGTCGCTGCCAGTTATAACCGCCTAATTATGCTGCATCGGACGAGCCCGCTGGGACAGGCTTCGTTCCAGGGCGGGATCATGTCGCGTTTGATTGGTGACAAGGATAGTGCCGACTTCTACAAACGCCTGGGCAACATCGCCAACTCGGCCAGGCTCGCCAGTGCATTCCAGGAAGGCCCAATCCGCGGCCTGCGTGAAGGGCTGGACATCGGCGTCAAGAAGCTGATGGGCTCGACGCTACGCGGCACCGGGGGTGCGTTCAACGCACTGAGCGGAGGATTGATCGGATTGTTCGGCCGAGCCTTCAAATCGGTCGGCCACGCAGCAGGCGGTGAGGACCTTGGGGCAGTGTTGGGTGAGAGCATCGGCGGTGCTGTGCCGAAGGCCTCGCTACTGTCCCGTGGCCTGGGCGTGATCAACTCGACTCTGTCTGCGACCGGCCGAATCGGATCGGCCGCGATGGATGCCCTGGCAGCGGGAATGAACGGAGTCGCGCGGCGTGGTGTGCTGGTCGCCGGGATTGCTGGCGGCCTGGTCGGGCTGCTGTCGTCTGCAGCGGGAATAGATCTGCGTTCAATCACCTCTCGGATTATGAACGTCCAAAGCTTCGCCACGGGGGCGAGTGACCTGAGCAAGCAAAAGGGGACTGGCATCGGCACGGCTGACGTCGCCAGCGCGAAAGCTTTGCAGAAGTCGATGGATCGCATGGGAGCCTCGGTTCAGGTCCTGTGGGCACAGATCGGAGCAGCCGTCGCACCGATTGTCACGAAGTCGCTCGACGGAATTTCGCGTTTGATCCAGGGGACAGCTCGCTGGGCTCAGGCGAACCGGCCATTGATCGCCAGTCTGTTCGAGATCACCACGCGGATTTTTGGCATTGCAACCGTAGCAACGATAACGTCGAAAGCAGTGGGCGTCTTGGCGGGGACTCTGACAGCTTTGACGGGCGGGCCACTCACGATGGCTGCGACGGCACTGGCGATCGGTGCGGGGCTATGGCTGCTGTGGAGCGAATCAGGCCACAAGGCAATCACCTGGGTTCAGGAAAATTTTGGCGGGCTGTTGAAGACGTTCGATCAGTCCTGGACCGGGATCATCAATGCGATCGGCAGCGGCCGTTTGGAGCTCGCAGCGAAGATTGCCTGGACCGGGGTGAAGCTCTCGTTTTTGGAGATGCTGAAGGGCCTGGGAGGCAGTTGGAACGACTTCCAGAAGATCTGGTTCAAGAGCATCTACGTCGTGGGTGACGTTTGGGACAACGTGTTCGCTCGAATTAAACGCGGCTGGTTGGGAGCTCAGACGTTCCTGGCAAAAGGGATTGCGATTCTGCTGGGAGTTTTGGAAGGCAAGACGGCCGCACAACGACAACAAGTCATTGATGAGCTGAACAAAGAAGATAAAGCCGGCGGGGCGAAGATCGAAAAGGAACGAGCAGACTCGGTCGCCAAACGACAGAAGCAGCTCGAAGAGGACCTGGCGAAGTTGGGCGGTGGCGACCAGGGCGAGATCGATCGACTGCGCAGTCAGCTCAATTCCTTGACTGCACAGGCCAAGTTGGGAGCAGACTCGCCGTTGAAGGACTTCTCTTTGGAGAAAACGAAACAGGGCATCAACCCGGTAGGAACGTTCAGTGCGAATGCCGTCCGCGGCCTGGCAGGAGGCGGACCTTTGGACAAGATCCAGGAGAACACCAAGCAGACTGCCGTTGCAATCAAAAAACTCGAACAAAAGTACAAACCGAACCGCATGGTCTTCGGTTAAGGATTTGATTAGATGGCATTCGCCAAATTGAAATTTGTGGGACCGTCAATCGGAATCCAGAACATTGACCTCGGATATGTCGTTGACGGTACAAACGACTATGAAGAAGCCCGCGTCACGATGTTCGCGACCGCCCCGCCGCTGCTCGGCTTATTCATGCCGGTGGACTTCCGTCTGCAGCCGCTCGACGGAGCAGAGGACCTGTGGGACGGCACGATCACCTATGGCCCTCGAACAAACAATTCACCGGATGGGCAGAACGACCCGACCTATACGTTTGACTTGACTGTCGAAAAAACGAGAGTGATGCAGTCACTGCAGACGGTGGGCAGATATGGCATCCGCGCCACGACCGACTACAAGCGAAATATTAACGTCCAGGATGACGGTACAGTTGAAGGGGTCGATCTGAACTTCGGCGTCTTCAGTTGGACCGAGACTCACTACCTGGCGAACTCGACCGTCGATCGTGCCTTTTTCTTCCTGCTGTTCAACCTGGTGGCAAGGATGAACATTTCGCCGTTTCGCGACTTCCAGCGCGGCGAGGTCCTCTTTCTCGGTTGTAACGGCAGCAAGCGCTACACCGCTGACGACTGGGAAATGCAGTTCAAGTTCATCGCGTCCCCGAATGCGGCAAATCTCAAGGTCGGTCCGGACATCACAGTCACCGAGAAACTCGGTCATGACTATCTGTGGTGTACCTACGAAACTTCCGTGGACACGTCTAGCAAAGCGATCACCCGTATTCCAAAAAACGTGTTCATCGAGCGGGTCTATGAGTTCGCCGACTTAAACTCCATGCGGTTGGTCAATCCGCTGGCCTTGTGAGGTACCGATGCCGCGACACGTTCACCCAGGCGATGACGTCAGCATCGAAGCCAAGGTTTGGAACAAGGTCCTCGACGACTATGAGCGAGATACTGGGCCATCCGGTCCGCGATCGAGGGCCTTTCGACAGTCGGTCACAGCTCTCATTCGAAACGAAACCGGGCAGGATCTGCCCAGGTATGGCGTCGTCGGGCTTGGGGCTCCCATTATCCTTCCGAGTGACGATGAGACAGAGTTCCTGTCCAAGATCGCTTTGCATGGGCTGCTGATCGACAATGAAGACCTCTACGATCTCAGATGGGGTCTTACCCTCACGCCGATCGCCGTTGGCGAATTCGGCACTGTTGTCGTTCAGGGTTTGTGCTTCGCGAAGATAAATATGTCCGGGGCAACAACAGCGAAACCAGTGACAAACGACGTGACCGCATTGACGTCTGCCGATTGTGGGCTGGCCCGAGTGCTCTGGAGTGATCCGACCGGGACAGGAAACAGATGGGCTCTAGTTTGTTTAGGATGATCAAATGTGGCGTCAGAAGTGTTGCGGTGGCTGCTGTGTTTGCACGTTGAAAGACACCGACTTCGCCGATCCGGACGGAACGAACGTCGTCGAGTACTTTACGCAAGGCGGATGCCAGGACCTGATTCAAAGCAGCTCGGTCGCCAATGATGGCAGTCCGTTCAGTTGTCTGAATGGGATCGTAGCGGTTCGGCCGCCATGCCGAGAGATTTCGCTCGGCTACACGCAATTGCGTAGCAATGTTGTTGAAGGCCGCTTCACCTTCCATCTTACCGTCACCGGCACGAACGGGTCTTTCTGGTCGGGCGCTTACAATTGCAACCTGACTAACGTGCCGTCGCTGCGTTACCTTGACGCGACCTTTGGCATCGGCTCTCGCAACTGCACGATCACGAATCTCGGGTCGAAGATTCTCGCTCAGTTTGGTTCCGACATTGCGATTGAAGGAGCGTCCTATGAAGGGCCGATCGGTAGTGGCGCGATGCCGATCGACATCACTCAGAATCCGCTGACAGTAAGCTTGGTCGCTCAGAAAGATCCTGGAGCGACTTGGCCAGGTGCGATAGTACTTTCCCCAGCTACGTTCTACCGAGTCGGGCAAAATCACGGCGTCCGATGGTGGCGACTTTATCCGGGTGCTCTGACATTTACCCCGAACGGAACGAGCCCGGTCCTTTCTTTATGCTACGACACCTTCAATGTCCCGAACACGTACTACGCGACCAACGAACGGGACTCAGACCCGCCTGTTCCTGGTCCGGCCGATGGGGGCACGCGACTGACGACGCTTGTGATGCAGCAGGGGAGCATGTTGGCTGCGACCTATCCGCTCAGTTCCGTCGACACCGATGATGCTTCGGGCTGGAGGCATAGCGTAGTTGCTGGAGTGGCGATCGATGCTATGGTCTGGTTCGACTTCGGCGGAGATCCAAAGGTGAACGATCAGCGACGGGTCTATCCGAACTTCGCAGCCGGCGGCGATCCAATCATCTTCGGGATCGGCATTCAGGCAAATGGGTCGGCCATGATTCGTGACTACCAGATTGTTCGGCGCATCGACAATGTCTGCATCCGACTGAAACGGTGACTACCGCTCATTGAACAGACTACCGCTAAGAGACATTAGCGGTACTCGAACCACGGAAGGAATAGGATGAACGACGTTCAGGATCCAAAACGCGGAACAGGTCGCACGACGGCACTGATGCTGGCTGCGATCAGTCAGGCGTTGCTGAATCAGGGCAAGTGGATCGACTTCGTTGACCACGCAGAAATGGGACCGAGGCAGAATCTCGCGATCCGAGCTGCATTGTCGTTTATGTTCGTCCGCCTGGGGCTGAAGAATATGCAGATCGACACGGGAGGCGTCCGAATCCGTTCGTTCCATTTTGACAAGTCGGCCAGGGAGGGCCAATGAAATCAACGCTTCGATTCATCCAGCTTGCGGTGGGCTTTTTCGTGATCGTCGTTGGGGCGGTCCTGGTCTATTGCGCCTTCGTCGGGCAGCTCTCGGCGGTCACTCGTGAGGGACTTTCCCAAAACACCAGCATGGGGATCATCGGCGTGGTCGTTGCCCTGGGCGGGTATCTGCTCGCCAGGAACGCGATCGAGGACGACATCCTGGACGAGGACTGACAGTTGGCCACCAATCGCAAAATTCAGTTCAAATTCTGCGAACCAGTTCCGATCGAGCAATTCGACGAACTCTGGCAGGCAATTCCGGTCGTGAACATCCGCACCGGAATCAGTCGACTAATCTTTTTTCCGAAGCAGGGGGCCAAGGATGGCTACTCAAAAGCTGAAACCAAGCGACACGATCACAGCGAACGGTATCACGAAAACAATCTCTGAATTTGCGATCGACCTGGGCTGCCCAGTGCAAACGATCCTCGGCCGGCTGCAGCGGGAATGGCATCCCGATCGGGCTGTGAGCGAGGCACCAGGCACCAAGGGCGGGGCCAACCGCGGCAAGAAATCTCCGGCCGAGGTCCTGACGCCGGATGAGCTGACGCGATTACTCGAGGTAAACAACGACGGGGCGACCGGCTGCCGGAATAAAGCCCTGATCGTGATCGGCTGGCGGTCCGGAGTCCGCATCTCCGAAGCCCTGGCTCTGCGGCCGTCGAATCTGGATCCGGTGCAGCAGACGGTGCGAGTACTCCACGGCAAAGGGGACAAGCCGCGGACCGTGGGCCTGGACGCTCAGGCCTGGGCGGTCGTCGCCAAGTGGCTGGACGTTCGCGAGACGCTGGGCATCGAAAACGATGCCACACTGTTCTGTACATTGAAGGGGCGAAAGCTGGATTCTCGCTACGTCCGCGAGCTGATGCCACGCCTGGCAACCAGGGCCAAGATTGCGAAGCGGGTCCACTTCCACGGCCTGCGTCACACGATGGCATTTGAGCTGGCCGGCGAAGGCCTGCCGATCCACCTGATCCAACAGCAGCTCGGCCACAGCAACGCGGCGATCACGTCCCGGTACCTGGCTCACTTGAACCCGGCCGAAACGATCGCGGCCATGAAGGCCAGGAGCTGGGGAAAGGACAATGTGACACACCCTGTCACTTCAGCGATCGCGGGCGGTTCGGGCCTGATGTCACCTGGTTGGATGGATCGGCTTCGCGAGGAGATTGGATCCCGCCTGGTGCTGTTCCACGACGGCCGCGTCGACGTCGATCAGTTCAGGGCAGCGGTGCTGTTGTTCTGACGGCCTGATCACGTCTTCCATCCATTCAGGCAGTGTTTGAACCAGCGAGCCAGCGTTCCGCATGCCCAGGCACGGAGCACTGGCCACAATCCAGGACGTACGAGTGGCTCTCCTGGACCGTTGCTGGTTATGCCGTCACGAAACTGCGGGCACGTATGAACGGTGGCCCTTGCCTGAGCCAACCAACGCGTTGGCACGTGCGGCACTGCCCGAACCAGATCGAGACCTCGATCATGTCATCGGTGAGGAAAACAAACCGCCGCAGTTCGTTCTGTTTCCAATCCGGGTCCTGGTGAAAGATATCTCGACCATGGCTGCAAGCGAACGCTCTCGGGGGACTCTGCCCAGGTGGAACTTCCCCCAAGAAAGTCCAAGGCACGTCGAGCGCGGCGGCGATCTCGGGGGGGAGATTCTCGGCACCGACGAATGTGGCTTCTGTGATCATGCAGGGATTGTACCGCTAAGACGCATTAGCGGTAGGTGGATCTGGACGCAGGAGCTTTTCCACGGCCCATTGGGTGAATGACTTGCCCGAGGCCTTGGCCATCGACTGCAGACGCTCCCAGCTCTCATCACTCACGCGGCCGAGCTGCCGAGCCTTGGTTGTGTGTCGCTCTTCAGGTCGCTTGGGCTTCGGGCCGCTGCCTGGTCGAGCGCCACCATGCGTGGGTTTCTTTT
>DASYEA010000022.1:0-7353 GCA_036499265.1 Schlesneria sp.
CAACCGCAGCAACGGATCATTACCGATCGGATCAAAGGGGCCGAGCTATCCGGAATCGCATTGACGGGAGACAACCGTGATCGATTCAATGCGATTGAGCATGAGCTTTCTCAGGTCGCAACAGAATTCTCGAATCATGTCCTCGACGCGACCAAAGCGTACGGCTTGGAGGTGAGCGATCCGAAGGACGCCGAAGGGTGGCCCACAACGCTGCGTAACCAGGCCGCGCGAGCTTGGAACACCGCTCACGCCGACGCCGAAGTGAAGGCCACGCCCGAGGCGGGTCCGTGGCGGATTACACTGGAAGGACCATTGTTCACGCCGTTCATGGAGCATTGCCGCAACGGTGCTTTGCGCGAACAGCTGTATCGTGCGTTCGTCACTCGCGCTTCATCGGGCGAGCTTGATAACAGCCCGCTGGTGACTCGCCTACTGGCCTTGCGTCGCGAGAAGGCTCATTTGCTGGGCTATCAAAACTTCGCCGAAGTCAGCCTGGCTCGAAAGATGGCACCCAATGTCGAGGCCGTCCGTCAGATGTTCCGCGACCTGCGCGAAGCGTCGTGGCAGGCCGCCGTGCAAGATCTGCAGGATATTCGGACATTGAAGGAATCGCGCGGCGACACTTCCGAACTGAATGTGTGGGATGTCGGTTTCTGGGCCGAGCGATTGCGCGAAGAGCGCTACGCCTATACCGACGACGAACTGCGTCCGTACTTCCCCTTCGAAAAGGTGCTGGATGGCCTGTTTCAGCTATTGCATCGGTTGTTTGGCATCACTGTTCGTCAGGTGAAGGACGGGATCAGCATCTGGCATCCGGATGTGCGGTTCTATCACGTCCATGATGAAAGCGGCGCTCAGATCGCGGCGTTCTACCTCGATCCATTCTCGCGGCCCGAGAACAAGCGCGGCGGCGCCTGGATGGATGATTGCCTGGGGCGTCGAAGGATTGGTGAGAAACTGCAGTTGCCGGTCGCTCATCTGGTCTGTAACCAGACTCCGCCGCACGGTGACACGCCAAGTTTGATGTCCTTCCGAGAAGTCGAGACTCTGTTTCACGAAATGGGGCATGGTCTGCAGCACATGTTGACCAAAGTTGATTACGCTGATGCTGCCGGCATCAACGGCATCGAGTGGGATGCGGTCGAACTGCCAAGCCAGTTCATGGAGAACTGGTGCTACCACCAACCGACATTGCTGAGCCTGACCGGTCACTATCAAACTGGGGAACCGCTGCCGGTTGCGTTGTTCGAGAAAGTTCGCGCCGCGAAGAACTATCGCGCAGGATCGATGATGCTGCGGCAACTGTTGTTTGGTATGACGGACATCACACTGCATGCGGAATACGACGCAGCGGGCACCGAGACCCCGCACGATTTGAATCGCCGCCTCAGCAAAGAAACCAGCGTGCTGCCGCTGCTGCCCGAGGATCGATCACTCTGTTCGTTCCAGCATATCTTCAGCGGCGGCTATGCTGCCGGCTACTACAGCTACAAGTGGGCCGAAATCCTGAGTGCGGACGCATTCGGTGCGTTCGAGGAAGCGGGGCTTGATGACACTGCCAAGGTCACGTCGATCGGGCGTCGGTTCCGCGATACGGTCCTGTCGCTGGGTGGCGGGGCTCACCCGATGGAGGTCTTCCGAGCGTTCCGCGGACGCGAGCCGAAGGTCGACGCGTTGCTGAAGCATTCCGGGCTGAAGTCATGACGGAGTCTGATTCGCGTGGTTTCTTGGTTGCAACGGACGACGGGTGCGAACATCATCGACAGATGAGATCACTCCCGTCTGGAGGGCTTGTTCCATGCACGAATTCGCTGCCGAGAACCGACGGTTGCAGGAAATCACGCGACGGCATTTTTTCCAAGATTGCCGAGTCGGCGTTGGTGCGATGGCGTTGGGATCGCTGATAGCGGACCAACGGCCTGCCGTTGCAGAGACTCAGCCTCTCGGCTTCAGCCCGGGCAGTCGTGGGCTGCATCACGAACCCAAAGCGAAGGCGGTGATCTTTCTTTTCATGGCGGGCGGGCCGAGCCAACTGGAACTGTTTGACGAGAAACCGAAGCTTCGTGAATTGCATGGCCAGGTCATTCCCGAATCGTACGTGAAAGGGAAGCGGTTCGCGTTTATCAAAGCGGACGCCAAACTGCTGGGGTCGGTCCGAAAATTCGCGAAGCATGGCGAATCGGGAGCCGAAATCAGCGAGTTGCTACCTCATCTGGCGGGTGTGGCCGACGATCTCTGCTTTGTGAAGTCGATGGCGACAGATGTCTTCAATCACGGCCCGGCGAAGCTGTTCGTCAACACGGGATCCCCTCAATTCATGGGACGCCCAAGCATGGGGGCTTGGGTAACGTACGGATTGGGAAGTGAATCGCGCAATCTGCCGGGATTCGTCGTGCTGCAATCGGGGCCCCGGGGGCCTCGCGGTGGGGCTCCCCTCTGGGCGAGCGGCTTCCTGCCGACAAATTTTCAAGGGGTGCCATTTCGCTCAGGTAAGGAGCCGATTCTGAATCTGGAGAGCCCCGCTGGAATTGATTTAGACCGCCAACGCGACTTTGTTTCGACGGTCAACGACTTGAATGCACTACGGCACGAAACGACCGCGGATCCCGAGATTGCGACCCGCATCGCGTCATACGAGATGGCGTATCGGATGCAATCGAGCGCGCCGGAACTGACCGATCTCAGTGGCGAGACGAAAGAGACTCTCGATCTTTACGGCGCGGAACCGGGGAAGCACTCGTTCGCTAACAACTGTTTGCTGGCACGTCGCCTTGTCGAGCGTGGTGTGCGATTCGTGCAGCTTTATCACACTGACTGGGACCATCACGGCAATGCGGGAACCGACTTGTCGAAGTCGCTGGATGATCGCTGCCGCGAGACGGATCGAGGCTGCGCGGCACTCGTTGCCGACCTCAAGCGGCGCGGACTGCTGGATCAGACGATCGTCGTGTGGGGCGGCGAATTCGGACGGACACCGCAAGGCGAAGATCGCGAAACGTTGCTCGGCCGCGACCATCACATCGATGCTTACACCATGTGGATGGCCGGTGGCGGGTTTAAGACGGGACAAACGATCGGAGCGACGGACGAGATCGGTTACTATACGGTGGAAGATCGCATCCACGTGCATGATCTTCAGGCGACATTGCTGCACCTGCTGGGAATCGATCACTTGAAGTTGACTTACAAGTTTCAAGGTCGAAACTTTCGTCTGACGGATGTGCATGGAAATGTCGTCAGTAAATTGCTGGCTTAAACGGGCGATCAACGCGACTCATCTTTTCGGAACTGGCCGGCAGACCTCCGAATGCCGATTGGGTCGAAAAAGGACAACATGATGCTGCGAGCAACTTTTGGATTTGTTATTTGCTGGGCAATGGCAACCGCTTACAGTTCGGCGTATGCCGGTGAATTCAACCAAGTTCTGAGTATTGGCGACGTAGCCCCGGTGTGGGCGGATCTTCCTGGCACGGATGGAAAGACCCATTCGCTGACCGACTACAAGAACCGCGAAGTTCTGGTGCTGATCTTCACTTGTACTTCCTGCGCTGCGTCAGTCGATTATGAAGATCGAATTAACGATCTGACGAAGAAGTACGGTGGCAAAGATGGCAAAGTCGCCGTTGTCGCCGCGTGTGTGAATCGAGTCAAAGAAGACACCCTGCCGGAGTTGACTGAGCGAGCCAAAAAACGCGAGTTTGCTTTCGACTATGTCTATGATGAGTCGCAGAAGATCGCCAAAGACTATGGCGCGATTTTCACGCCTGAATTCTACGTCTTCGATCGCGATCGCAAGCTGGTCTATATGGGGGCGCTCGATGACGTTTCTGACGCCACCAAGGTCAAGAAAAGACACGTCGAAGCCGCCATCGAAGCGACGCTAAAGGGTGAAGCTCCTGAGTTAAAAGAGACGATTGCTCGAGGATGCCGCGTTCGTATCGTCCGCGAGCGCAGGTAGCAGCGCGGTCAGCGGTGCCGAATAGTCCTTCAATACGGCGCTGATGGAATCTGGAGGCAACGGTTGCCTTTTGGCATCACCATGAACTGCCTCGCAAGGCACTCTTTGGCTTCGACTTCGACCGTTCAACGACTGAAACACGTCAAGATGTCGCACCAATCGTCACCACCCTACCTCGTTTACTCTCTCCCTTACACATGCGTAAGGGAGAGGCGCATCGGTCCAAGGCGTGCTCTAGGGGGCTCTCACCCTGCCACCCTTGGAGAATGACGAGCGATGAATTGTGACACGTCCACATTGCTGGAACCGGTCGAAGTCTGCGACGTTGATGCTAATCGCAAAGTCATCGCAACTTCGCGGCAGCAGCACACGCGTGCCTCAGATGCACCCGACTGGATTGACCGCGGTCAGATCCCTGGCCTCGACGGTTTAAGAGCTATCGCCGTCCTGCTGGTCTTGCTCGTGCATGGCATGCAGACTCCCGGATTCCCCACATCTCCGTGGGTTCGGCAATTTGCCCGCCACGGACACATTGGCGTCGATATCTTCTTCGTGATCAGTGGCTTTTTGATTACGACGCTGCTGGCGCGGGAACTGGAGCGTAAGGGACGCATCGATCTCAAGCGTTTTTATGTGCGTCGAACGCTACGAATCGTGCCTGTGTATTGTGCTTACCTGGCAGTCGCAGCCCTGTGCCAGTATGCCGGTGAATTCAGCGTTGCCAGAGAGCACTGGATTGGGGCGATGACTTATACGACCAACTTCATCTACCCTCCTTCCTGGGAACTGGGTCACACTTGGTCGCTGTCAGTCGAAGAGCATTTCTACCTGGTGTGGCCGATCGTGTTATTCGTTGCGGGCCTGACGGGAGGCTGGCGGATGGCCGTGGGATGTGTCTTGGGCTGCTGGGGATTACGCTGCCTCATCGCCTTCGTAATGCCCCACGTCATGTCGCATTCCGACACGTGGTTCTATTCGGGCTTGGCGGAAAACTGCACGCTGACTCGCATGGATACGATTTCCATCGGCTGCCTGCTGGCGTTGGCTTCTCGGTCCGATTACTGGCGAGGTTGGCTGAATTACCTGACTCCTCGGCCGATGTTGGTGGTGTACCTGATCACCATCGTCGCGGCCCTGCAAATGGGACGCTTCGCCAAGTTTCATCTGGGCGTCTACTACACTCTCACAGGCGTCTGCATCGCGCTGTTGATCTGGGGTGCCATTCGTGACGTAGGTTTGATCGGACGGATACTTCGCAATCCCATCCTGGTCACAATCGGTATCGGGTCGTACAGCATCTATCTTTGGCAGCAATTGTTAATCCATCCTCGTCAGCCGGGCTGGATCCATGCGTTCCCGCAAAACATCATTCTCGCGTTGGGTGTTGCCTATTTGTCCTACTGCCTGATTGAACGGCCGTTGAATCGCTTGAAAGATCGGGTCGCCGCTTAGCCGTACGTGGGGTCGTACTGATCGTACTGGCTTTGAGGATTGCTGAGCACCTTCAGGTTGTAGCGGCGATTTCGGTTGGCCGATCAGTTTGATAACAATTCCGTAATGTCCCCCTCTCTATGACCGATGCGTCACAAATTGGTGTGCAAGAGTTAGAGACATGAAGATTGTGGCGTTATGCCACAGTCAGCCGCACCGAACTTTCCTACCGGTTGGTGACAATGTTGCTCGACCTCTCGAAACGAGCGTTGTTCTCCCAAGCACTCGATCTTACGGGTTGCGGGTGTGCGCTCCGTGCCAGCCGAATTTGGCAGGGTGTTTTGATCCTGAACTATCACCGGATCGGCGACCCCCAACGTTCGATGCTCGATCGAAACCTGTGGAGTGCCACACAGGACGATTTCGACTATCAAGTCGGGATGGCGGCCAAGAATTTTGATGTGATCGGGTTGAACGATCTCGAAGATGTCTTAACGCATCGACGTGGCCGCTTTGTGATGTTCACGTTCGACGATGGTTACCAGGATAACTACATCGAGGCTTATCCAATCCTGAAGGCGCATCAGGTTCCCGCGACCTTCTTTCTGACAACCGGCTTCCTGGATGAGTCTCAGATTCCGTGGTGGGACGACATCGCCTGGATGGTTCGAACCAGCAACCTGTCGGCCTTGGACGTTAATCGCTGGACCTCTAGTCCCGTTCCCTTCGATCAACCGCATCGCGAAGGGGCGATTCACCGTTTGCTGAATGTGTACAAAGAGCTTCCGGGTGAACTCACCGAAGAATACATCGAGTTCCTGGCAGGCGCTCTGGGGACCGGCCGTTGTCCCAAATCGGTGGCCGATAACCTGTGGATGACCTGGGACATGGTCCGCGAAATGCGTCGCGGCGGAATGTCCTTCGGCGGTCACACGGTCACGCATCCGATCCTGGCGAACCTTTCTTCGCAGCAACAAGACTGGGAAGTCGCCGAATGCAAACGACGGATGGTCGAAGAACTCGGCGAACCGGTCACTGCGTTCAGCTTTCCGGTCGGCGGCCGTTCCAGCTACAACTCGTTCACGAGAACCGCCCTGGAAACGCACGGCTTTCGGATGGCGTTCACCTACCATGGCAACTACTGTCGGCCCGGCCATCAGGATCTGTACTCGATCAGTCGCACGGCGATCGAAACGGATATCGATCAACGGCAGTTCCGCGCCGTCGTGACGTTGCCGCAACTGTTCGCGTAACAGTTGACTCTCTGCCATCCCTCGGTATCGTGTTGCCCGTTTGATGTGACGTTTGCGCTCGCAAACAGTCCAATAGATTCAGACTGGGGACACGATGTCGACTGCGAATCCGTGGGTGTTGGTTGGTAAGGTGACGTTCGGAAAAGGCCTCTTCGCGAAGCAGGACATTCCTAAGGGGACGGACCTTGGGAAGGTGTCAGGAAAGGTCATCGACGATCCTGAATACACCAGCAACTATTGCATCGATCTGGGTGATTCGCTGTCACTGGAGCCACGCACGCCGTTCCGCTATTTGAATCATCGCTGCGAACCGAATTGTTCCCTGTACCTACTGGATGCCGCGTACGAAGACGGCTCTCCTGCCCCTTCTGAAGTCCATGTCGAAGCTCTGATGGACATCCCCGAGGGTGCCGAACTGACGATCGACTACCAATGGAGCGCCGACGGAGCCATCAAGTGCCTCTGCGGCAGTAACGAATGCCGGGGCTGGGTCGTCGCCATCGAAGAACTCCCCCAACTGCTCAAATCCAGAGCTCGCGCCGCGAAAAAGGCTTCGAAGCCAAAAACGAGCAAAGCTCCCAAACCTCGATAGGTTCACTCGCGAATGCCGACATTCCCGCCCAAGCGGGAATGTCATCATGAACTGGGGAAGAGAGTCGCGATCAGTCCACAAATCATCCGGTCGCTCGCTCAATGGTGACATCGTGGCCG
>DASYEA010000023.1:0-6482 GCA_036499265.1 Schlesneria sp.
GTTTTCCTGTGGACGCTGGGTGGGGGCTTAGACTTGCCGCTCCCTCCGCTCGCCTCCGCAGCTACGAAGGCTGAAAAAGGGACCAAAGCTGACAAGCCGTCAAAGCCTGCCAAGGGTGAGGCGGAAGAGGGCCCGGCCAACATGGGGCCATCTGCCAGCGGCAATTCGCCCGAAGCCGATCTGCGTTCGGTGAAATTGAACTACACAGCGGTCGCGTGGGAGAAGGTGATCAAAGATGTCGCCGCGGCGACCGAGTCTGAACTGGTGATGGACCGTGCTCCCAAGGGCCGCTACAGCCGCCGGGACGCGACCAAATACAACCGCCACGACGCAGTCCGAATCCTCAACAAAGATATCGAGCCACTCGGCTTTCGCTTGATCGAAAAGGGTGACTTTCTGATCCTCCTGGACTTGCCCTCGACTCGTCCACGGTATGCGGCAGCCATCCTGCCGCCCAAGCAAGAAGTTCAACAGGCCGTGGCCACCGAGCCTGCCGCTCCATCGCCGTTTGAACGGCGAGTCGATTCGATCACCAAACGCGATGAAGCGGCTGCGGACCCAGCGCCAGAACCAAAAGCAAAGCAAGCGGTCAAGAGAACGGAATCGCGAGCCAAACCGGTTCAGCAGGTTGTTCACGAAGATGAATCGGAAGGAGATGCACCGGCACAGCTTGACGATGACCCAATGGCCAACACGGCTCAAGTCATCTTTCGGCCGAGGCATCGCAACGTCGTTGATCTGTCCAAGCAGGTTCATCGCACGTTCAATAAGCGTTCGCAACTGATCTCTTCGGGACGCAACAAGCTCCCCGCGTTTAAGATCACGACATCGACACCCAATCCAGACGTTGACCCCGCCAAGGTGGCTCTGCGGAACGAATCTTATCTGACGCTCGCCATCGATGAAGGAAACGACGAACTACTGATCGACGGTGCCCAGCGCGAAGCCGATGCGATTGTCAAATTGCTGCGAACTTTGGACCGTCCGTTCGACGATGCCGATCCATTTCAGATGACGGCCAGTTCCAAGTATGTCTGCCAGATCGCTGGTCAGTTGCCGGTTGAAATTCAACGTTTGCGAGCCGCTCGACAGGCTGCATTGGCTGGGAAGCCAGCATTAGCGGTTGCTCAGAATGGTGAACAGGGACCAGCCGCGGATCCACAAGATCCTTCGGACGCACAACAGCCGCAACGACGATCGATGTTGCCGAACATGCCACCAGCGCTGGGCGATGTGCTCGGCAATCTGAAGGGCGAAGTCAACATCGAAGCAGTTGACGACCTGGGCGTCTTGATCCTGCGTGGTAACGAAAAAGACGTTGAACAGGTGATGCGAGTCATTCGCGAACTCGAAAAGCTCAGCGAAGCGACGGCACCTAAAGTTCACCTCTTGTATCTGCGCAATGTCGATGCGGAATCGCTGGCGGAACTGCTGACTACGGTCTATGACCGTTTGACGAAGTTTCCGGGACGGGCAACGCAGCCACGACAGAACGCCGCCATCCTGCCGATTTCAAAGCCGAATTCATTGCTGATTATCGCTCCCGAAGCCGATTTGCAGTCCATACTGGATCTGGCCGAGGAACTCGACCGCCCCGTCGATCCGCAGACTGAGTTTCAGGTTTTCCGCTTGAAGACCGCGATTGCGGGACAGGTCGAAGAGTTGATCACAAGCTTCTACGCGGACCGAATTAACCTCGGTGTTCGCGTTCTCGTGATCGCCGACGTTCGTGCGAATGCCGTGATCGTGCGAGCTCAGCCTCGCGACCTCGATGAGATCGCCACGTTAATCAGGAAGATCGATCGCGATGAGACGGCGGCGGTCAACCAACTGCGGATCTTTCCCTTGAAGAATGGACTGGCCACCGAATTGGCTGCCGTGCTGAACGCGGCCATTCAAAGCGTGATTGCACCACCCACCTCCAGTGCCGGTGGTGGACAACAAGGTGGTTTGCAGGGGATCAACCAGGCTCAGATCGATGAGCAGTTCAAGAACGTGAAGTCCGTGCTGTTGTCGATCAAGGCGATCAACGGGGCCGAGAACGTTCGATCGGGAATCCTGGCTGACATTCGCATCACACCAGACGCCCGCGTCAACAGTCTCGTCGTGTCCGCCTCTGAGCAAAGCATGTCGTTGATCGAAGAACTGATTAAGCAGCTCGATCGCCCGACGACCACAGTGTCTGAAATCAAGGTCTTTACTCTTGCGAACGCCGATGCCGAATTGATGGTCACGCAGTTGAACGCCTTGTTCAACAACCAACAGCAAGGCCAAGGGGGCAACAACCAACAGCGTCAAAATCTGGGGATCGCTTTGGAAGGGGCTGCCGATTCGAGCAGCAGCCTGGTTCCGCTGAAATTCTCTGTTGATAAACGAACGAATAGCGTGATCGCCGTCGGTGCTCGCGATGCACTCGGCGTTGTCGAAGCGATCTTGTTGCGATTGGACGAAAGTGACCTGCGTGCTCGACAGAACGTTGTGATCCGCCTGCAGAACAGCCAGGCCACGGCGATCGCTCAGTCGATTGCTCAGTTCTATCAGTCACAACGCGATATCGCTCAAGCCGACCCGAACCTGCAAAGCTCGGTCGAGCAAATGGAAAAAGAAGTCGTCGTCGTTCCGGACTCGACCAACAACAGCCTTCTGCTGAGTGCCACCCCTCGCTACTTCAAGAACATTGAAAACATGATCTTGAAACTAGATGCACAACCACGTCAGGTTGTGATCCAGGCGTTGCTGGTTGAAGTCGAATTGCAGAACACTGACGAATTCGGCATCGAGCTTGGTTTCCAGGACCCGACGCTGTTTAAGCGTAGCACGGTCAGCAATCTGCAAACGTTCAGCACAACAACCTCTCAGAACCAAACGAGTACAGTGGCAACCAATCGACTGTTGTCGCTCGATGGTGCGCCCGGATTTAACTTCAACAACACAGGTATTCCGTTGGGTGCCAACGTGTCACCTGATGCCAGCAATGCATCCACTGTCGCCGCACAAGGGCTGACGAACTTCTCGCTCGGTCGGGTAAACTCGGACCTGGGCTTCGGTGGCTTGGTGCTGTCTGCTGGATCGGATGCGGTCAACGTGCTGATTCGCGCCCTGTCGGCTCACCGCAAGATCACCGTGCTCAGCCGTCCACAGATTCGAGCCTTGGACAATCAGATGGCCGAAATCTTCAGCGGTCAAAACATCCCCATTATCACTGGCTTCACGGCTAACGGAACGACTGGCGTCAATACCCCGACGGTCACCCAGAAAGATGCCGGGGTGCAGTTGCAGGTCATGCCCCGAATCACTGCCGACGGCAATGTCGTCATGATGCTGTACGCTCAGCGCAGTCAGTACCGCCAGCAAGGGGTTCCGCTGTCGACCGATGCGACGGGACGAACTGTGACCTCGCCGATCCTGGATATCAGCCGCCTGCAAACGACGATCAGCGTGCCAACCGGTAACACAGTGGTCATCGGAGGTTTGATCAACACTCGCGACGAATCGTTCACGAACAAAGCTCCGTTCCTGTCGGAAATTCCGATTCTCGGGAGCCTGTTCCGATTTGACTCACGAACCACTCGCCGCGTCGAACTGCTGGTCTTCCTGACGCCGCGAATCATCAGTGGTCCAATCGATGAAGAAATGATCAAGGATGTGGAAATGAGCCGCATCCATTTCATTGAAAGCGAAGCGGAAGAACTGCATGGTCCGTTGCGAGCGTTGCCATGCCAACCCGAAGATGTCTTCAGCGATCCCAAGGCCAGCCCGCTGATGGCACCAGGTTCACCGCCAGATATTCAACGAGTTCCACCGCCGCCAGTGCCAGGTGCCGACCTGCCGCCGGCTCCGGAACCCAAGCTCGATCCTTCGACATCGGTCATCCGTGATCCCGCCATCAACCCGGTGTCCGCTCGGCTGCAATACACGGAAGAAGACAGTCGTGTCGAGCAGGCCAAGGGGGAATCGAAATCGAAGACACCCGGCTTGTTCCAGAAGAAGCCCAAGAAGATTGCCCCAGAGTGATGCGAGTGCCGTTTCGGTCGCGTTTGTGTCGTCCAGTCGGTCGCTAAATTGATTCGGAGCCTTTCATGTCGCGTGTGAATCGAACCATCTCGTGTCTTTTGGCCGTCTGGCTACTGACCACCACGGTGGGTTGCGCGACGATCAACTTGTCGAAGATCGACTTTCGGTCGCGGAAAGCATCCGCTCGCAATCCAGCGATCAAAATAGTCTGCCTGTGGGAACCTGCAGAAGGGCGAGATCCCAAAGGGATTCCGTGCCAGGGTTTTGCGGGTCAGATCCTCTTTTTGACCGGCACTTCGTTGCCCGTGTCCGTTCAAGGTGACGTCAAGGTCTATCTGTTTGATGATCATGGGACAGCCGAAGAGCAGGCCAAGCCGCTGCATGAATTCAACTTTGACGGTGAAGCTTGGTCACAGCACTACAGTTACGGTTCATTGGGCCCATGCTACAACGTCTTCATCCCCTACATGAGAAAAGGGGTCAACGACGCCACATGTGCTTTGCGATTGCGACTGACCCCCCCCGAGAACCAAGGTCCAGCACTTTTCTCCGAGATGACATCCATCGAACTACTTGGTTACGGGGACGTCAAGAAAGGTCCTGTGAAATCGTCCACCAGCGATTCGCGTGTGGAACAGACGACGCCTGAAGATCTGACTTCGGTCAACAATCGACGCCGAACGACGACAATCGTATTGAACGCCAAAGATGGCGTTCCCGGGAATGCGACCGAGAATGCGAAGGTCTCGCCGAAATCAGAGATTCAACAAGCCAGCTATGAGGCCGAAGATGTCAAACCGATGACCGAGGCTGACGTGAAGATGGCTCAACTGGAAAAAATGGTTCGAGAGCTGCAGGCACTGCAACAAAAACAGCCAGCTCCGGCAACGAAGCCGGCAGTGGCAACGCTGCCCGCAGCACCGCCGCGATTGCTCGATGAAGCACCGGTCCAGCAGCCGGCGGAGAATCGAACTCGGATCAAGATGCGTTCGATGGAGAGCCCGTCCGACGATGAAGCCGGTTCTGCAAAACTGCAGGAACTCGCAGACGAACCTGATGACGTGCCAGCACCGCGCCGCAAGCCTGTGACGGTCGAGCGTCGAGTGCATCCACTATTGGAAGACGACTCTCCAGTCGCCCCGCGCACAAGCCCGAGAACCTCTGCCGCCCGACGCCAGTCTGATGTCACAATGGATGAAGCGCCAAAGAAGCGAAAAGCTTCCAGCCACCCCTTGGATGACGACTATGATCAGGTCCAGCCCGTCGTCCACCGCAAGGTAATCCGCACAGTCGAACTGGGACCAAAGCCCGAACCGAAACGAAGAGCCATCGAAGAGGCGTTCGAGCCGATCGAAACGGATCGCGCCGAAGCATCCGCAAGCGAGGAGAGCCCACCGGTTCGGGTTCGCTTGCGAGCTGTCAATTAAGTGGCAGTGGCCAGGACGCAATCGGCGAATTGCCCGAGGTCATAGTATGAATCGCAATTGAGAGACTTCATCCACATCCTCGATTTCTCGTTCAATAGCTTTAACTCCCCGCCAACCGGCAAAAGGGTGCTTCTCACTGCTTTTGAGTTTTCAATGAGCCATGAGATCCTGCCGAAGAGATGACTGTCACGGGTCAAGTGGCGTCGGCACTGGTTGTCCGAAGCGGCCAACCAGTGGCACATCTCTCGTATATCGAAGCGAGAAGGAAAAAATCTTCACGCCGTCGCTGCTTCCATCAGCTTCTGCTCGGTGAATTCGCCGCGGCGGAATTCGCCCGTCAGCCGGCCTTCGCAGAGGACCAGGATTCGATCGCAGACAGCGATCAGTTCGGGTAGTTCGCTGGAGGTGATAATGATCGCTAAACCTTCGCGACACAGGTCATCGATCAGCCGGTAGATCTCGGCTTTGGCTCCTACATCGATGCCCCGAGTGGGATCGTCCAGCAGCAGTAGCTTGGGCTTAGTTCGCAGAGCCCGGGCGATGATGCACTTTTGTTGATTGCCGCCGCTGAGGCTGGTGATCGCTGCGGATTGACCTGCCGTTTTCACTCGCAGGGTGATGATCGATTCAGCGGCGGCGGCGCTTTCGGACGCGGTGCTGATGAATCCTGCGGAAGAACAATCGTCGAGTGATGACAACGTGATATGTTCACGCACGTCCATCGTGGTGAAGAGGCCGAATCGCTTGCGGTCTTCGGTGACGAGTGCGATGCCCGCTCGCAGTGCTTGCTCAGGATGCGAGAAGGTGACGGGCGCGCCGTCCAATTCGATGCGGCCCAGGGGCGCTTCGGGACTGGCTCCATAGAAGCATTCCAGGAGTTCGGTGCGTCCGGCTCCCATCAATCCGGCGATACCGACGACCTCTCCTTTGCGAACTGAGAGGTTGATGTCTTTCAATCGCCACTCGCGCACGTGACCCCGCCACGGTAGCGACAAGTCGGTGACTTTGAGTACGCAGTCGCCGGGTTGACGGTTGGCTCCG
>DASYEA010000024.1:0-3711 GCA_036499265.1 Schlesneria sp.
CATCTGCCAGCTACGAGCCCTCTTCAAAAGTGACCATATTCTCTGGCAATCTCACTGGAACTCTACAACCGTCACATAATCTGCCCAGTTTCCAGACGCACACCCCATCACGACTAGCCGAGTCCATTTGAGTTTTGACAATGGATGTTGGGTAATTATGGTATAGTGAGGTTGTGTCATGCAGCCGGGAGGTTGTGTCACCAGCCGGGAGGGGCTTTGCCCAGCAGAACCGAAAACCGTCGTTCTGCTGGGCAACTTTTGATTCTGCTGGGCAGGTGAGTCGCATTTGGGTGCTGACCAGCATTTGTGTTGATGGACCTGATCATTTCTCTTTGTTCGTTGCGAAGTAACGCCACCGGAGTCCAGCGAGTGGCACAAGAAACACTAGTGATCCAGCGACATACGCAGGCGCTAAGCTCGGAAGTGCGCGATAAGTATTGGGCGGAGGCGGCAGCATATCGTAGATTGTGAAGCAGACGCCATGAACGAAAACATACAGTGATGGCACGCCAACAACTGCCGTGATCGCTATTAACCCCAAACAGCCACACTTTGCGTGCCATCATCGCCCCCTGTAAAACGAAACAAACCCCAGCATATCGCCGGGGCTTGCGCGTTTCGATTGCAATCACGCATCCCGCTTCCGTGGCTTCCAGAGAAGCAGGTAGGCGGAGAGTAAGGTGAGGGGCAGAACGATGGACCAATGGGGAATGGCCCAAATGTCTTCGTCGCGAAATCCCTCTGGAGCCGAGAAGACACGCCTGTTTAGCAACATCCCATCGAATGAAGCGAGGATGTCACTATCGTATTCCCTGTCTTCGGAGGACGAGGAGACCCAAGGCAGCTTGCAGTGAATCGCGTCGTAAGTCGTTAGACTCCGCATCCAGACGACAAACATCACGCCTGCCGTCACCAGCGTGACTATCCCCGCCTTTCGTCGCCAGCCTCGAAAGAACTCATGCATGGGATGGACTCGCTGCGGGTGGTCACTTCGACGAGGGAATCAGGATCAAATAGGCAGAGAGTAGAGCCAAGGGGACAACGAGGGACCAGTACGGGATCGCCGCAATTGCGATTTCGTCTGAGACAAACCAAATCGTCCGACCTGCAGAGCCATCTTCCACATTTCGCAATTGAACAGTCTGACCGCGAAGCTGGAAGACTCCCCACTGAAAGCCGCACGATTGCCAGTTCCATTCCGGCTCCCAGCCATGTAAAGGATCTTCGCCCCTTTCCTCGATGTCTTCGTTTGATTCCCAATTGAAATTGAAGAACCTGGGGCTGGGATGTTGCCCCGAGCCTTCTCGTCGCATCCACCGAATCCGCTGGGGATCAAGTACGATCGAGTACCGAGACGGTCCATCGGGGTAGTACGAGAATCTGTCCACGATAAAAGAGCTTCTGATCCAGACGCCCATCAACCCACACGCCGTTATCAGTGTGACTACACCCGCTTTTCGTCGCCTGCCTCGAAAGAACTCACGCATGGGGTTGGCCCGACGTAGGTAATCGCTTCCGTGATGGGACTAAAAGCAGGGAGGCGGAGAGAAAAGCGAGCGGAAGAGTGAATGGCGAGTAATCAATCAACTGAGCGTCCGATCCCCAACCGCTTTCATAGAGAGTGCAAAGTTCTAAATGTGTCGCAACGTCATATTGAGAATTCGTCCCCGTCCTGCAGTGAAAATGTCCGTCCGGATTCTCTCTGGTCGCCCAAGCGACTTGACCGTTCAGAGACGCGAATGCGAACTCGTAACCAAGCATCGGGAATTGCAGATAGCAAAACCGATCAATGCTAATCGACCACAAGCCAAGCAACGCCACAGCCATCACCAGCGTGACCAAGCCGATTTTTCGTCGCCAGCCGCGGAAAAACTCACGCATCGTTGCTTTCTGGCTCTTGTTCAAATGGTGATGGTTTGTTTGTCTGCCCATTCCAATAACCGCATCGGCTTGATTGTGTCATGCGGCCCACTGTGATTCCAGCAGATCAGATCTGCCAAGAGCCTGCTAACTCCGCACTCGTCACTCCGGACTGCCGTCGTTTAGCCCTCAGCCCTCGCCCCTCAGCCGCATCTTCTGCTTCCAGCCTTTCACGCAGTGGTTTCTCATTTCATTTTGCCACAGTATCCTAGGCATTCTGGTTGCGACGCTGTTGTCATGATCAAGCCGATTGCTGATTGAGACTTTGGAAATCGCTCGCATGGCTCTTCGCATTTTTTATTGTTGCAGCGTCATGAGTTTTGGACTGGTCTTGGTATCAGTCAGCCAGAGCCTCGCTGATGACGGCAAGATCTCATTCAATCGCGACATCCGGCCGATCCTGTCGGACCATTGTTTTCAATGTCACGGCCCTGATGAACACAAGCGACAGGCAGGGTTGCGACTGGATCTGAAAGAGCCCGCAACGAAGGCCATGGAATCCGGTCACGTAGCCATCGTGCCGGGAAAATCAGATGCCAGCGAACTGGTGAAGCGAATCGTCACCACCGATCCCGATTTGCAGATGCCTCCCACCAGCGCCAACAAAAAATTGACGGCGGCCCAGATCGATCTCTTGAAACGCTGGATCGATCAGGGTGCGGAGTATCAGGGACATTGGGCATTTCTTCCTGTCGACCGCCCCGTTCCACCCACAACGAAAAATGGTGCTTGGGTCCGGAACCCCGTCGATCATTTTGTGCTGGCCAAGTTAGAGCTCGAGAGTCTGAAGCCATCACCGGAAGCTAGTCGCGAGACACTGATCCGACGCGTCTCACTCGACCTGATCGGCTTGCCGCCGACCCCAGCGGAGGTAGCGGCATTCCTCGCTGACAAATCGCCGAACGCCTACGAGAAAGTCGTCGATCGACTGCTTTCGTCCCCGCGGTACGGCGAGCGGATGGCATTGCAATGGCTCGATTTTGCTCGCTATGCCGACAGTAACGGCTATCAGACCGATGGCAGTCGCTTCCAATGGCCCTGGCGAGATTGGGTCATCAAAGCATTCAATCAGAACCAGTCGTTCGATCAGTTTACCATCGAACAACTGGCGGGCGACCTGTTGCCCAACCCCACTGAAGCACAAATCGTCGCGACGGGATTCAACCGCAATCACCGGTTGAACGGAGAAGGGGGGATCATTGCCGAAGAATGGCGAGTCGAAACCGTCATCGACCGCGTGGAAACGACGGGCATGACCTGGATGGCACTGACGCTGAATTGCTGTCGCTGCCACGATCACAAATATGACCCGATCGCGCAGCGCGAGTTCTACCAGTTCTTCTCGTTCTTCAACAATGTGGCCGAGAGTGGGACCCTCCAGGGCGACTCGAAAAACACCGACCCACTGATCACCGTTCCAACAGAAGAGCAACTCTCTGAACTGAAGCGGCTTGACGGAGAAATCGACCGCAGCGAGAAGCAGGCCTTAGAAATCGCGAAACAAATCCCCGCCTTCATCGCGGCCTGGGAGCCCGACTTCAAGGCCAAACTATCGGTCGGGAATGGAACCGTCTGGCAGATCCTACAGCCAAAACAAGTCACGTCCGACGGAGGTGCCACACTCACCAGACAAGATGACGGCTCTTACCTCGCCAGCGGCAAGAACCCGCAGAACGATGTTTACACCATTACCAGCGATGTCTCTCCCGGTCAGTTGAGCGGACTGCTGCTGGAATGCCTGCCCGACCCAAGCCTGCCGATGCAAAGTCTGGGTCGTTACTCGAACGGAAA
>DASYEA010000025.1:0-11345 GCA_036499265.1 Schlesneria sp.
CGTGAAGTCTGACTTCATCAAGGCGACGCCCGACATCGACGCCTGGCTGCCGCAACATCCCTGCGACCTCGCGCGCCCGTCGATCACCATCTAACAATTGCCGTTCAAGCAACCGCTGTGCTCGAACCTTCTCCCATGGCAGAAATCGAAAATAGTCGACCATCAATGAATCCGTCGAAGTTGCACGACCATCCCAACGCGCTCCGCGCTGAATTGTGTCCCGCAGCGCTGTCAATTCAATTCGGTGCTCTGCCACCAATGTTTGATCCATTGACGGGAACAACTCGAGCTCTACCTGTAGTCGATCACGTGCCGCTCTGAGCTTCTCTCCGGTTTGATCAGGATGACTTCCCCACTGCACGATTCGGTCGAGCGTCAACAACCGCTGCTGCTGAGCCTCCACGCGCGTCGACAACCCGCTGTCTGTCGCCCAGAAGCTGGTAAGTCGCAGACTTGCCATGTAGTACGAGAATGCATCGGCGAGCCGCCCCTCACGAGTTCGCATCCGCCCCGCCTCCAGCAGCAAGGTCTGAAGAGGCAAGATCGCGTCAGAAGGCCTGGAGAATTCCAACCAGGGACTTACCGATGGGCCATGTGTATGACTGGTAATGTCGAGCAATTCCTTCAGTCGCGGCTCATTGTTGAACCAGAACGCCTCAACCGGATCCGCCGGCTGGTTCGGATCCATGCCGACTGCGCCATCCCGATGAAGCCCCAGCACAAAGTCCTGCTCTTGATTGAATCCCCCCATCAATAGTCCTAGCCTATCCAACACCTGCTGATCGTTCGGGGTCATTGCGACTGCAGTGATCTTGAGTCGCTCCGCGTAGAAGCTTGCCGCATCGACACGCTCGAGGCCATACCTGCCGCTGAGAATGTTCGGGTGGATGCCCGGGATCTCATAGGCGCGCCAAGCTCCCCACATGGCAATCAAAAGCACCAGTGGCAATGTATAAGCGGCCAGTCGCTGCTTTCGACCGGGGAGTGAGCGTTCGATCATCCACGAAGGCATGGCCAGGAAGGTCGCAGAAAAGATCCAGAGAGCGAGCCCGCCAACAGACCACCATAATGGCACCTCGAGCCTGACGGCCATCAGCAGCCACAGGGTTGCCAGCAAGCTGGCCGTGACTGCCACGACGAATGCCATGATGGTCCGCCGAAACGAGATCGCAGCCAAATGACCGCAGCCATAGCTGAGCAGAATGAACGCTACCATCCCGACTGAGTCAGTGCGGAGCATAGAGAGTTGCAGCAACTGCCAACCTGGTGGCGATGAAAGATGAGGAACCAGAAGTGCTTGTACCACACCCGCGATGAACCAGACGGATAACGGAATCCAGATCGCACGGGGCAGCCAGACGGCATGCTTGGCCAACCATAGCAGTCGAGCTTCGATACCTCGATAGGAGAGAAAACGTAACGGAAGCCCTTCCCCGTCATACCGGAATCCCAGCACCCCCATGATCATCGGCAGCATGACAATCAGCGGAATGATGGCAGGCAGGCAGTCGACACCATACTTCCATTCCATGACAGCCAGCAGAAATATTATGACCAAACCCATGTAGAACAGGCCACGGTGATAACGATCGCGATGACGCTCTTGCCAGATCAACCGCTGCCACTCGCGACGCCACAGACTGTCGAATTCGATTCGCTGCGGAAGTCGTTCCATCGCCCTGCGGACTTGGCCGTGATTCCACCACGTAATGATTCTGGAGTTGATCCCATCGAGTATCGTCGCATCGAAATACCTGCCCTGACACCACAGCCAGCCCAGAACTAAATTGGCTATTGCCACGGCGACGAACGCCGATGTCGCCATACGATCTTGGAGATGCGAGAGTTGCGGATCAACGGTTTTGAAACCCAGGAACGACGGAAACCAAATCATTGGGACAACGAACGTCATCAGCCACAAGAAGCCGCCGGCCGGGACAGCGGTCATCACACGACGACTGACTAAAGACCCAAGCACGCCCCACAGAAACACGCCGGCGAAGACCATCATCCACCGGAACACAATCATTTCGTCTTGATATCCCTGGCTCCGCCATTGGTCCGAATCTGCCATTCCCGGACCAGTCCAAACCAAGAGCAGCGCCGAAACGGATAATGTCGCCGCCAGCGCCAGAGTGGCGACCAACAGAAACGCCCACTTCGTTAAAAGTGTCCATTGAGGCGGGACCGCCAGGTTCAACAACCAGTCGACAGTGCGTTCTTCGCGCTCTCCCGCAAACAAAATGGCCGTCGAACCGATCACAAACAAGAACGGCAGAACACCCACCATGACCCAGACAAGACCTGCGCGAACTGCGATGTCGCCGATCGCAATTCGCATCAGTATTTGCGGTAGAACACCCAACATCAGCATCGCCAACCACAGCGATCGTTGCGCTCGATACTCTTTCCACAACAACCGGCTCAGAGGAGCGACTGCGTGTGATGCATTCATCGAATCACCTCATAACCAACGCAATAAGCCTTCAATACGGCCAGGCACTGCAGATAAAGGCACCCGCCTCAACCACCAGATGCACTCGCCGTTTTCGCAGCCGCGGATTCAAACACCTCTTTATTGGCCGTCATGCAGGCAACAAAAATCTCTTCTAAAGTAGGCGTGCGAATCTCAACGGCCGCGTGATTTGCTTCACTTATCAACGCCAATCGTCCGGACTCATCGAGATCGCGAACATGCAACCTCCAGATCCGGTCATGCCTCTGCGCACCCAGTAGTTGTGCAGATCCCGTCAACTCAGGTGGAGCGGTTTCAATGTCATTGAGCGTAACAATCACCTCACAGACTCGCGTCTTCAGCACATCCAATGGCTCGCAAAGGATCATTCGTCCGCCGCGAAGAATCGCCACGATGTCGGCGACTCGTTCAACCTCTGCGATCTGATGACTCGACAGCAATACTGTCCGCCCTTCGGCCGCCACATCGACCATGCTTTCCAGAAACTCGCGCCGAACCAGCGGGTCAAGCCCCGATGTCGGCTCATCCAGCACTAGCAACTGCGGGTCGTGAGCCATCGCCAACGCCAGCGACACCTTCCCCTGCATCCCTTTCGACAACGATTTGATCGGCAGATCTGGTAGCCGAAATCGTTGAGCGATCTCTTCGAACCGATGCTGGAATCCCAGCGGATAAAATCCCGCGGCGAACCAGCCGATTTCTCGCACCGTCATCCATTCATAGACGGCCGGACGATCGGGCATATAGCCAACACGTCGACGGATCTCGGCACCGTGTGTCTGGCTGTCCAATCCCAACACACGAGTAGTCCCCTGATCAGCAGGCAGCAACCCCAGCAAGATTTTGAGCGCCGTCGTCTTCCCGGCTCCATTCTCGCCAAGCAACGCGATCACTTGCCCCGGCTCTCCAGACATCGACACCTGATCTAAGGCAACATGTGATCCAAAGCGTTTGCTGACACTCTGAAATTCAAATACGTTTGACATCGTACCACCCCGCTTCTGGTAATCTCTGTCCTTGGAATTCTGGCACCAGTCGACTACTCGTCACGTTGGCTGGGAAACCAACTGTTTTTGTACCGCCCCCGTTTGCTGCATTTTCTCCCAGACTTCGTGAACCAGAGCGAAGAAGTCACGCTCGGCGAATCCGCTTTGCTGAGCCTCAGTCACAACGGCGGTCATCCGTTCAAGCAGCAAGCGATGCCGTTCCTTGCGACACTTTTCGGTCGCCTGTTTGGAAACGCGCAGCCCCTCGCCACGCATCGCTTCCAGCACCGCATCGTTCTGTAGATCGCGATACGCTTTGGCCACCGTGTTGGGATTTACGGCCAACATCAACGCCAACTCACGAACCGAAGGAACCAGTTCCCCCGTCCGCAACGCGCCATTGGCTACGGCATACTTCACCTGGCGAGTGATCTGGTCATAGATCGCCACGCCATTGTTCGCGTCAATCTTGAAGAACATGCCTGCGCCCCCTGTACTAGTCCGATAGTACAGTACAAATGCAGAACAGGCTCGTCAAGAGGGCACTTTTAATCTCGTTCCCAAGCTCCAGCTTGGGAACGCCGGTCTTCGAAACTCCGCTTCGCGGTCAGTCCTGATCGACGTTCAACATCAGCATCGACTCTACGCTGGAGATCCCAAGATGAAGCGATCTCGATACAAGATCTTTCAAACAGAGTATCCCTGCTTGGCTTATCGCGCGCTGCCAGGAAGCTCACGTCAAAGACCAAAGCCAAAGCGACGGGCTGGAAGCCCATCACCAAAGATCCAATAAGCAGGTGCCACTAACCTTCAACTGCCGACCCGCAGCCACCACTTGATGTACAAGACCCCCGCACCAAAGTAGACGCTAAAGGATGCCATCGCCACAAACGGATCGAGCAACCTTCGATAGCGAGACGGCCGCAGAAATTCGTACGCTGCGAGGGCCGCAGCAGGAAAACCCGGCAACAATCCAGTCAAGAAACTCCACTCAATGCTCAAACCGAGCTTCCGGCACAAATGAAAATACAACGCGATGACGCCGAGAAATGCAAATCCTGCCAATCGTGAAGACCAACGTGCGCGACGACGATTCGACTGACGCTCGGCCCAAGCAATCGTTAGCACGGTCATCTGCAAAGCCGCCCACAGCACCAGCGGCCACAAGAAGATGTACTCCGATTGCCATCTGTTCAAGATCGGACTTCCCACCAGCCCGCTGACAACGAGCCAGATCCAAAACACCGATGGAGACACCGACCGCCGCCAACTTCCGCCACAAGCAGATCCTAGCATCATCACTTGCCCGGCCTCACCCGCCACGCCCGTCGGCAATGAGCGTGAGGGAACCGCAAATGACACCAAAGCCGCCAGTACACCCGCACAAGCAATCGCCCCCAGACTCCACTCGTACCATAGACCAAGCTCACTCCATTCCGGAGGCGTCGCAGGATATTCGCGCTCGCCGCCGAGAAGCGACGTTGGATCGAACGTTGCCGCTTGCGGAATCGTCGCCACTGTTTGAACGGGTTGTTCCGACTTCAAAGGCTGCTGCCCCACGTACAGGCAGACCGCACGTGTCTGGGTTCGCAAGTAAAGTCTTCCGCGATCTAGCGCCGCGGGCGACCAGCAAATCTCATCCTGAAACACTTGAACCCGCGCCAACTCTTCATATCGCTCGGGACTGGCCCGCGCCAGAATGACTTCGCCGCGATCATTAAACAGAATCAATTTCCCATCGGCGATAATCGTATTCGCATGCCCCGGCTGGTCTGTCGACCACAGGATCTTCCCCGTTTCGAAATCCAGACAACGATACTCACCGCGAGAGGGGCGATTGATGCGAGATTGCGGGTCTCGCAGATCAAATCCATAGATATGCCCCTCGTACAGCACGCTCGATGCGGTGTCGTTGGAAAATTTGGGAGCATCCCACACGCGAGTCGGTTTGCCGTCTGGCTGTAGCCGCAGACACTTCGCACCACTGCGAAATGGGCCGGCAATCATCAACAGTGGTTCTCGATAGAGCGGCGCGGCGGAATGCTCGTCGTATCCCTGCGAGAGTTCATCCTCCCACAGCAGTTGCCCCGTCTTGAGGTCGAACGCCGCCATTGAGTTTTCCAACAAAGCGATAACTTGCTGCTGCCCATTCAACGTGATGGGCAACGGCGATGCATAACTGGCCGATGAATCGCCCCCCTTCCAGACAACCGAGCCGTCTTTCGCATCCAGAGCGACGACGCTGGCACCTTCGCCCCCAACTGGAACGATCACTTTGCCATCGACGACAGCAGGCGAACACGAATAGCCAAAATCAGTCCCCTGCCCGTGAAACTGCTTTGTCGGATTCACCGACCAGATCGATTGGCCATCGGCAGCATTCAGGCATCCGATCGCTCCGTCGGGTGCGGCAAAATAAATTCGCTCGTCATACCACGTTGGCGTCGAACGAGGCCCGGGATAGAGCCCTCCCCCTTCGTAAGGCCAACTATATCGGCTAGACCAGACCGTCTTGCCAGTCTCGCCATCCAGGCAAACGACAGCCTGCTCGTATAATGTCTGATTCAACGTATAGACATACTGACCAACAGCGATAAAGCTCGAATACCCCTGCCCCAGTTCGCGACTCCACAGCACAGGTGGCCCAGCCTCCGGCCATTCATCTGCCAAACCGGCCTCGATGGAAATCCCATCGAACGTCGGCCCGCGCCACTGCGCCCAGCCTGGAGAACTCGGTTCAGCACCCTGAATGACACGCCCTAAAATCAGCAGACTCATCCAAGCCAACGCGGCGACAAGATCCACCCGCCGCATGATTCTCTCTTCCTTTGCGTCTCTGCACCTTGGCGTCTTTGCGTTACCACCGCCCAGTTGTGTTACAGCGACATTAATGATCAAGAAAGCTCGCCAAGATCTGAAGTGAATCGATAGCGTACCGCTTCTAAGAGAACAATCACAATAAAGAGTAAGAACATCCGCACTCACCTCATAATTATTGCAGCGGCGATTTCTTTGCGGGGGAATCTCCAAGTTATTTTCGGTAGGATCTCTTCCTGCGTCATGGTCAGCTTGGCGGTCGTCGAATCGTGCCATCCCGGAGGGCTCTGATGTCCCTTGATTCCAAGTTGCCGCCGATCACCTACTCCGTCGACACGACTCAGGGGATCATCTTTGAAACCTGGCACGGGGACGTCACCGCATCTGATCTGAGTTATTATTGGCGACGGTATCTTGCCGATCCACAAGTGCTCGCGATTCGTAGAACCGTGGTCGATCTCCGATATGGGAATCTGCTGTTCACGGGTGAAGAAATGGAGAGTCTGATCGCTTCGATTGTCATCCCCACCTTGAACGGGCTCGACTGGACAACCGCGATCGTGGTTGATCGCCCCGATCAATTCGGTGTGTCGCGGCAGTACCAAGTCTTCGCGGAACGGTACAGCAAGGATTGCATTTTTCCCGATTCCGAATCAGCTCTGAACTGGCTGCGTTCCACCGTCCATCCCGAATAGACCAATGCAGTTCTCGAACGAGAATTCGCATGCCATCTGGCCAGCGGATCCCAATTGGGGAAGCTCACGCCACTCTCGCAGCCGGATGAAGGATCGAATGGACCTTGTTTGCCAGGCTGTCGAGATTGAATGGTTTCTGCAGGAAATTCACATGATCAGTCATAATCCCATGCTGTAATACGGCATCGTCCAGATATCCCGAAATGTACAGCACTGCCGCCGCGGGATGAATCTCGAGAATTCGTTCCGCAACGATGCTGCCGCCCATGTTAGGCATCACGACGTCGGTAATCAGCAGATGAATCTGCTCTGAATACTGCCTCGCCAGGCGAATAGCTTCTTCTCCATCACAGGCATCGAGAACTCGATATCCATTCTTCTCCAACAGCAGTCGGATCAGCCTTCTGACTGTCGATTCATCCTCGACCAGTAGAATTGTCTCCGTACCATGACAATCTTGAGAAGGTGTACGGAACGTGCGTACGGGAACCTCATCATCCTTTTCGCGAGGAAGCAGGATCTTGAATACGGATCCCTTCCCGGGTTCACTTTCAATCTCGATCGTGCCGCGGGACTGCTTGATGATCCCGTGAACGACCGACAGTCCCAATCCAGTCCCTTTACCGGCTGGCTTGGTCGTGAAGAACGGTTCGAACACCCTGCGGATCACTTCGGGCACCATTCCGCATCCGGTGTCTGTCACACTCAACAGGACATAGGCCCCTGGAGCCAACTCCGCGTTGGCGCGACAGTCTTCTTGAGTGAAGTCGACGTTTGTCGTTTCAATCGTGATGATGCCCCCTGCCGTCATCGCGTCACGCGCGTTCACCACCAGATTGAGCAGTGCCTGTGTCAACTGCCCCGGGTCCACTCGAACCTTGCAGGTCTGGGGGCGAAGCTTGGTCTGCAGTTTGACATCCTCACCGATCACACGTTTGAACATCTTGTCGACACTCGAAATGAGCTGATTCAGATCAACGACTTGCAAGGTCAAGGGTTGCTGCCTGCTGAATGTCAGTAGCTGGCGAGTCAGCGCCGACGACCGATCCGCGGCATCCAGAATTCCCTCTAGCAGTTCGTGTCCGTGATCATCAATGGAGGGGTTCTGTTGCAGCATGTCGGCGTAACCGATAATCAGCGTCAGCATGTTGTTGAAGTCATGCGAAATCCCGCCGGCAAGTCGCCCCACAGCCTCCATCTTTTGCGACTGTCGAAATTGAGACTCCAACTGCCGACGCTCGGTCACGTCCGTTTGAACGCCCACAAAATTCGTCAAGGTTCCTGCTTCATCGAAGACCGGTGAAATACTGAAGCTGCTCCACAAAGTACTGCCATCTTTGCAATAGATGAGTACCTCAGTGACCACGCTTTCGCGCCTCTCAATCGCCCGTCGAACCAGAGCTATTGTCGAAAGGTCTGTCTCCTTGCCACGCAACAGTCGCCAGTTCTGGCCAATCAATTCAGCCGTGGAATAGCCAGTCACGTTCTCGAAACTCGGGCTGGCATAAATGATCGGATTGTCACGAGCACGGGCATCGGTAATCACGATTCCCTGCGACAGGGCGCGCATCGCGCGGTCTCGCAGGCGCAGCGAGGCTTCAGCCCGACGGCGGTCTGATTCTTCAGCGAAGCGATCCAGAGCGAATGAGATACTTGGAGCGATCTCGCCAAGAGTGGCTACCATATCATCGGAAAAGTGCCCCGCCTTGGACGCATACAGCGTCAGAACCGCAACGACGACACCGCGTTCTCTCAGCGGAAATGTTGCCGATGCGGCGAATCCGGCCCGTCGACCTCGATCATGCCAGGGCATCGTCATCGGGGATGCCATGAAATCATTGATGACGTAAGAAGATCCTGTGACAGCCGCACGGCCGGTCGGACCGTGCGAGCGATAGTCGGTTTCGTCGAGCGTGATGATCAGATCATCCATGTAACCGCCGTGGTCGCCGTGACCCGCGACCATGTTCACCTGCTCGTCACCCAGAGCGCCAACCCAGGCAAAGCGAAATTGGCCGGTCTCAACGGCGATCGCGCAAACGTCGTCGTACAACTGCGCGGCATTTTGACACCGACTGACCGCACGATTGGTCAACGACAACATCTCGTACAGGTTATTGCGGATCTTCAACGCATTTTGATATTCCTCTCGTTGAGTGATGTCGTTGACGATCACGCCGACACCAATCACCTGATCTTCGATTCTGACGGGGTAGTAGCTAACCAGCCAATACCCGTACCGCCCTGTCCGCGCGTTCGCGATTCCCTCGACCCTCTCGTTAAGAACGCTCTCACCAGCCAGGGCTCGGCGATAGAGAGGTTCAAGAGCGGACCACAGTTTGGGGACGACCTCCGCAACTGTACGGCCCAGCATCTCCGCTTCCTCGTGGCCATTCAGTTTTGTGATCGCCGCGTTGACATACACATAGCGAAATTCGCGATTGACGAAACTCAACCCGACGGGCGAGTTTTGAAACATCGTCTCAAGGATTGCGAGCTTCTCATCTTGCTGAGGTCGGGGAGCAGAGATTTTTCGCATCCTTTCAATCGTCCGCCAGATATCGCAGCTTCCACAAATGAACTCGGCCAAGGCTGTGTCGTGTCTGCCATTCGAATGCTGCCAAGACTTACACGCAGCAAGTCATATCGATCAGCGCATTCAATTATTGAAGATTCGCGAACCAGCTTCTTTTTGGCAAGTTTAGTATTCGAAGCAGCCCACCTAACTGGGACGTCCCGCGAGCAGAAACCGACTTCGTCTAACCCGTATTTCGGGCCACTTCGGCGTGGATCGATCACTCAGCTGCGGACAACGCCAAAGAATAAAAACACCCCGACTCACTCTCCAATGAGTCAGGGTGTCCCGAACACCGCGTCGCCCGCCAATCCTTCAGCTGTCGGCGCGGGCGGTTTTCTTATGGACAGGTCTAGCCTGTCATAGTCTCAGCTACAGCCGTGGCTGGTTCCACAGTTATGGCACAGGTAGCAATTCCCGTTACGAACGGTGATTGCTCCGCAGTTACCACAGCTAGGGGCATCGGATTGGAACTTGGCGAACTGCTGATTGCGGTCCACGGTCCCCTGCAGCACCTTGATGGATGGAGTCATCCGTTGAGCCACCGCGGCGGGAACTTTACCGTTTCCGTTCGCATGGCCATTGGCGTGACCGTTTGCATGTCCATTCTGACTATTGCCATTGTTGCTGGTCTGAGGGGCCGAAGTCGCTGGCAGTGCTTTCGCGACGACTTCAGCCCCGTGATGACTTTCTTCCGATTCGTCATCCAGGCCCACATCCCGCTTCGGAGTGTTTGCCTCCCGGAATCCAGCGATAAACTGAATTCCTAACCAGCGGAAGATGTAGTCGACCAGACTCTTCGCCACCGGAATATCCGGGTTCGGCGTCCAGCCACTCGGTTCGAAGCGAGTATGCGAGAATTTCTCAACCAGCACTTCCAGCGGTACCCCGTATTGCAGGCCCATTGAAGTTTCGGTGCCGACCACGTCCATCAGTCCGCCGATCGTGCTCCCTTCCTTCGCCATGCTGATGAACAGCTCACCCGGAGTTCCATCTTCGAAGAGCCCGACGGTGATGTAACCTTCGTGACCGCCGACCGAGAACTTGTGGGTAAGCGATTGTCGCGTGGCAGGCAAGCGACGACGAGCTGGACGATCGCCATTCGCACCCTTCTTACGATCACCTTCCTTCGTCGTCGACAGCGGTTGGCTTTGCTTCGAGCCATCGCGATAAATCGCCAAAGCCTTCAGTCCCAATCGCCAGCCTTCGAAGTAAGCCTTCTCGATGTCTTCGACCGAGCTGTCCGAAGGCATGTTGACAGTCTTGGAAATCGCACCCGACAGGAACGGCTGAGCAGCCGCCATCATCTTGATGTGCGCCTTCCAATGAATCGTGCGCGTGCCGTTGGTGGCCTTAAACGCACAGTCAAACACTGGCAGATGCTCAGGCTTAATGTCAGCCGCACCTTCGATCGTTTCGCGATCTTCGATGTGCTTGATCATTCGCTCGATTTCGGGCGTATCGTAGCCCAGCGTCTTCAGCGACAACGGAACCGTGCGGTTGACGATCTTCATCATCCCGCCGCCAGCGAGTTGCTTGTACTTCACCAGAGCGATATCCGGCTCGATCCCGGTCGTGTCGCAGTCCATCATGAACGCGATCGTTCCGGTCGGAGCCAACACCGTCGCCTGAGCGTTGCGATAACCGTGTTGACGGCCCGAATCGACGCATTCGTCCCAGACCTTGCCCGCGGCAGTTCGCAGATATTCCGGACACTGGTAGTCGATCCGATCAACAGCATCGCGATGCATCCGCATCACTCGCAGCATCGGCTCAGCGTTTTCCTTGTAACCAGC
>DASYEA010000026.1:0-5221 GCA_036499265.1 Schlesneria sp.
AGGAAAAAAGGTCGATATCCTCGCGGACATTGATGTCGCTTCGAAAGCTGGTTACACCGGGATCGAGCCCTGGATCAATGAGCTGGATCAGTACACCAAAACAGGCGGATCACTGAAGGATCTGCGCAAGCGCATCTCCGACGCGGGGCTGACAGTCGAGAGCGCGATTGGATTCGCGGCGTTTCTTCACGAAGATGAGCAGGAGCGAAAGAAGGGACTCGAGGAAGCCAAGCGGTGTATGAGGCTGGTTCACGACATTGGAGGCACGCGGCTGGCGGCTCCACCGGTGGGCGTGACTGACAAGACAGGGCTGGATCTGTTTAAGCTGGCCGATCGATACCACGCGCTGTGCGAAGTGGCGCAGGCAGAAGGGGTGCTGCCTCAGTTGGAATTGTGGGGCTTCTCCAAGACGTTGTCTCGACTGGGCGAAGTCGCGTTCGTGGGGATTGAAGCGGCTCATCCTCAGGCCTGCTTCCTGCTGGATATCTATCACATCTACAAGGGCGGCTCAGACTTTGAAGGTCTAGCGATGTTCGCCGGCGGCCGGATGCACAACTTCCACGTCAACGACTATCCGGGTGAACCTCCACGAGCCACGATCAACGATGCTCAGCGAGTCTACCCTGGCGATGGAGTTGCTCCCTTGAACAAGATCTTCCGGATGCTGCGTGATGTCGGCTATCGCGGCGTGCTGTCGCTGGAATTGTTCAATCGCGAGTACTGGAAGCAAGACGCTTTGGAAGTTGCCAGGACCGGTTTGGAGAAGACCAAAGCGGCCGTCGCTCGTGCGCTGGCGTAGGGCTGCTGCCATTAGTTCTGAAGGGCCGTGCGCAATACTGTCGCGAAAGAGTTTTAGTATTCGGGATGGTGAGGCGGGCGAGGTTCCTGTCGAATACATTAGCGTGACCATGAGCTGCAGGTTTGGACGAGGGGCGTTGTTCTCGTGTTCGCAGTCGACTGAGATCGACGCGAAGCGGAGCTTCGAAGACTGGCGTTCCCAAGCGGGAGCTTGGGAACGAGAAAAGACGAGAAAAATATTGAAGACGGCACACGGAGTGTGCCTACCACTTTAAATTGCCCTTGGAAAGTGTAGTTATGATTCATCGATCTCTTTGTTCGCTATCTCTGTCGATGGCCGCGATCGCGTTGATCGCTGTTGCTTTCGGCTCAACTTGTCGTGCAGAAGTTGTCATTGAGCAGGATCTCGTTTATGGCAAAGGGGGCGAGGTCGAGTTGAAACTGGATCTGGCTCGTCCGAAGGAAGGGGAGGGGCCATTTCCGGGGTTGGTGCTTATTCATGGCGGTGGCTGGTCCGGTGGGAAACGACAAGACTTTAAACCTGTCATGCAGCAGGCCGCCGAGAAGGGTTATGTCGCGATCACGATTACCTATCGTCTGACGGAGCCGGACCCGGCAACCAAGCAGGGAAAAATCCCGTTTCCCGCTCAGATCGAAGACTGTAAGTGTGCCGTGCGGTGGCTGAAGGCGAACGCCCAAAAGTATCACGTCGATCCTGATCATATCGGTGTGGGCGGCGCGTCGGCGGGTGGGCACCTTAGCCTGCTGGTTGGTCTGACAGATGCCAAGAGCAAGCTGGAAGGGCAGGGGGGGAATGCCGATCAGTCCAGTCGTGTACAGGCTGTCGTCAACATCTTTGGTCCGACAGAGATGGTCGAGTGCTGGAAGACGTCTCCGCAAGCCAGGCCGTTCATTCAGGGGCTCATTGGCAAACCTGACGATGCTCCCGACGCCTACAAAGCCGCCAGCCCGGTCACCTACGTCACCGATGACGATCCGCCAGTTCTGACATTGCACGGCGCCTCAGATACGCTCGTTCCGCCTTCGCAGGCGCAACTGCTCGATGATGCCATCAAGCTCACCAAAGCCAAGCATGAACTGTTGATTTTGGAAGGCCAGGGTCACGGCTTCAATGGGGAATCGCAGAAGAAAGCCGCGGACGCGATGTGGGCGTTCCTTGATAAACATCTCAAGACTAAAGCCCAATGATGTTCAGACTGGATTATTTCTGCTTGACGTATGTGTTGTAGATTCCATAAGCCAGTGGCAGACCCAAAAGGATTGCCGAGTAGGGGACCAGTTCTGGCAGCTTCATCTTTTTGTAGATGAAGTCGTACAGGATAAACGTATCCAGCAGTCCGAAGCCGATCACGATCCAGCACATTGCCAGCATCCCCATCTGGCGACGCTGGTACTTTTCGTCGTCGGTCATCTGCGAGACGGGCTTGGCTACTTTGCCGGAAGACTTGCTTCCCTTGACTGTTTCTATGGCTTCTTTGCGCAGCCCCGCCGCGTAGTACTTGGCGATCCCTTGGTTGATGCTCAGCGGGGTCGCAATGACGGGGCGAATGGGCATGTTGAACCGCAGTCGGATCTCATCCTGGAGTTCGGCATCAGGCTCTTCAGTACACGCGACCAGAAGTCCTTCATGGTCGATGAAGAGGGGCAGGCAGACGTGACGGCGGACGACTGACCGAGGAACCTGATCCAGAATCGAGTCATCCGGCAGCAGTTCCGCGAGATCGACGAAGGGACGGCCCAGTTCCTTGGCATAGGCTCGCGCTGCGACATCGGCGTCGGCCAGCTTCAACTGGACCAGCGTGTCGCGGATCGACAGGCCGGTGCGCTCGGAATGCGACTTCACTTCGCGGATCTGCTCGGCTGAGAGGACGCCTTCATCTTGCAGATAGGATGTCATGGGACGGCGGCCGGTCGTGGCGTCGCGATCGTCAATGACCCGGCCAAAGCTCTGGTCGTATTCCTGCTTGGCTTCTTCGTCGGTCAGGCACAGCATCGCCTTTGCCAACTCGTTCAGCAGCGACTGCGACTCGTTCGAGTACTGTCCGGTGGCGTACTTGCGCACGTGCGCATTCAGCTTCTTATAGTTCTTGCGAACCTTCTCGGTATCGTCTTCAAACTGAACCAGCCGCAGCAATTGATAGTGATCTGGCGGCCGCTGTCCTTCGGGGATTCCCAGCCATTCTTTGTAGACGTCGATCGCCACCTGATCCTCCTCAGCGGGCTGAGCGAGCCCTCTGGTCCTGCGATGGGTCCGTTTTGAAAGGGCGAATGCCTTTTTTAATCGGGGTTACCACGGTTATGAAGTCTTTGGCATCGCCATGCAAGTTCAGACATCAATTTCGCAGACACGGCCACGTTGCAGACAATGGCCGTGTCACCCGAATAGGAATGATGCGTGATGCGGTTGGCCAACTTACTCGACCTGGTAGTCCCTCGCCAGCACTTCGTAGTCGCCGATGCCCTTCTCGTTCAGGCCGGAATCGCGAACGATTTCGGTCTTGGCGACTCGGCTGCCGGTCAATTCTTTCGCCGTGGCGTTGATTCGACCGTTTGCATCGTAGCTGTATGTGACTTCGACCGGCGATCCAGCGGGCAGACCGGCGGGCAGGTCAACGATGCGGAAGTCACCGATCTGCGTACAGGCATCGGGTTCAGACGCTTCGCCTTCCAGGATGTAAACATGGATCGTGGTCTGATTAGCCGAATTGGTGACGAAGCGTTGAGTGACGTTCATCGGGATCTGTGAGTTCTTAGGGATCATCACATGGTTGATCTTGCGAGTCCGATCACTGGGGCTGCTGACTTTGACTCCCAGCGAGTGCGAATTCACGTCGGCCGTGTTGACCGATCGCAGACGAGCCGTGATCAAGTCGTTCAGTCCTTCGACCCCACGGCTTTCGCGCGCTTCCAGGATTGCCGCGTGAATGGCAGCTCCCTGAGCCACCGCTTCTTCCGGACGAAGTTCTCGAGAAGGGCGGCGCTGGCACACTTCGTTCAACATCTTTTCGACCGAAGGCATGTAGGTCGAGCCACCGACGAGCACGACTTCGCTCAGCGTTCCGGGTTCGACGCCTGCCTGTTGCAGCACGAGTTCGGTGGTGTCGCGCGTGCGCTGCAGCAGGTCACCGCACATGCGTTCGAAGTCTTTTCGAGTGAACTGCAGGGTGAGCGTCTTGCCTTTGTAGTAGACCGACAAGGGAACTTGGTCCTTGGTACTGAGGGCTCGCTTGGCATCTTCGCATTCGACGGTGAAGTTGCGCATGGCGTCGAGGTCTGGCCGCGGATCTTCGCCGAATCGTCGAGCGAATTGCTCGGCGACGTGGTCGGTAATACGCTTGGTCCAGTCGATCCCGCCCAGCATCACGTCGCCGTCGGTGGCGAGCACGCGGAACTGGGTTGGGGTGTAGCGGACGACAGTCACGTCGAACGTTCCCCCGCCGAGATCGTAGACGAGGATCGTCTTGGCTTCCTGCTTCAGGTCGGCTCGTCCGAGTTCGCCCTTCATCCAGGCGTAGGCCAGCGTGGCGGCGGTGGGTTCGTTGATGATGTCGACAACATTCAAGCCGGCGATTCGTCCGGCATCCTGAGTCGCCTTGCGACGAACATCGTTGAAGTAGTACGGAACGGTGATCACGGCGTTGGTGATCGGGCCGATCTTCTTTTCGGCGTCCTGCTTCATCTTTTTCAGGATCAGGGCGGAAATGAATTCGGGAGTCAGCTTCTTGTTCTGATAGACGACGAAGAAGTTTTTGTTACCCATCTGCCGCTTCACGGCTTCGACGATGTGATCGGCGGATTCCTGCGAGCTGCGTTCGAAGGAGGGACCGACCACCACTTGGCCGTCGTCACCCAGCAGCACGATGGAGGGAGTAATGTTTCGCCCGTCGGCGTTGGGAAGCGATTCAGGACGGCCGTCGGGGGTCAGTCGTGCGATAGCGGAATACGTCGTTCCCAAGTCGATACCGACAGTGTGTCCCTCTTGGAATTTCATCGTGCGGCCTGTTCCCGTGAGTTTATGGGCTTACTGTGCGCCGACGACCGCGGAGTACAATTTGTGCGGCCCGTGCGAGAAGCCCGAGAAATGGTTGTCGATAGGACACCTATTCTGACCGGGCGCAACCGGAAATCAAGCGCGTCGCAAGCCGGAAAGCCAGATGGCTGGGGTGATTTGGACAGAATGCGGGTTCCGACCCTCGGATCGTTCTGGACGGCCTTCGGATATCTCGGAAAGTGCCCCTGTCTGACGACGGAATTCATCGAAAAGTCGCTGAATTTTGCGCGAGGCCTATCGGGTTGGATCTTCGATTCCGACCAACCTTACGGCCAAATCGAGAAATCCCAACTTCCGGTGGCCCCGGCAGAGATTCCCCCTTGAGTCATATTGCTCCAAGTCGAAAAGCCG
>DASYEA010000027.1:0-2212 GCA_036499265.1 Schlesneria sp.
CACTCTCACTGGCGACTTTCTTCCCCACGGAACTGCCTGACTCCGCATTGGGAACCGCCCGAATGCTGAGCCTCGCCCAATCCTATAGCAGCGAAGATGGCCTGGTGGCCGATCGTCAACGGCTGTGGAAGATCTCCGCTCGTATCGGGTACGAAAATGGAAAGTCGCCGATTGCGACTCTCGCCGACCTGCAGCAAGCTGTCGAAGGGGATCCAGTCCGCTTCACCGGCCTGACACCATTGCTGAAGAATGCTCAACACGAAATTTTCGACGGCTTCTGGCAAAGCTTCACAGCAGCAGTCATCACGATTTCGCTGGTGATGATTATCTCGTTGCGATCCTTCGTCACCGCCTCGATCGCCATGATCCCCAACATCATCCCGATCTGGCTGGTCTTTGGGGGTATCGGCTACCTGGGAACACCCGTCGATATCGGCATGATGATGACCGGCAGCATCTCGCTGGGAATTTCGGTCGACTGCACCTTCCACTTCCTGGTCCAGTACCAGCAGTCATATCGCCAGGGAAAGACATCCGCGGAAGCGTGTCAAGACGCGTTGGAACACTCCGGCGAACCGATGCTGAACTCGACCCTGATTTCCGCGTTGGGAATGCTGGCCCTCTGTATGAGCAGCTTCACCCCCACAGCCCGCTTTGGCATGCTGATGGCGTCACAAATGGTCGCCTCGCTCCTCGGCGAACTCGTGCTGCTCCCCGCCATGCTCTGCCTTCGCCCCGCTCGCAAGAAGGCCGCTCAAGCAACGACGACACAACCTACCGCCCCACCAGAATCCGAATCCGCCGTTCAGATTCATCCGTTCCCACCAGTCGCCGCCCCACTGCGTCGACGACGTGCATAGGCCCATCGGGATCGCATATTTTTCTGAGCGGAGCGGCGTAAGCCTTGGCTCATTAGGCGCAAGCCCAGAATAGCGTTGGTGGCATCAGCGATGGCTTCGCGTTGCCAGCGTCTTACCGAAGTGACTAAACGTCGCCCCCGCTTGGTGACGACGTTTGTTACTTAGGCCTCTTACGCAATCAGCTTATCAGCAGCACCACGAAGATGCCGGCAGCGTGGGGCAACCGCAAGATTTGCATCCCTGCTCTCGATGATGTTATTGTCTTCTCTAGCCGCCCACTCCTGCAACCGACTGCTACGCATTCCTACCTACCATGCGATGTCTGCTGACAACACAGCGGGCAGATACTCATGAAGCCAGCCTTTGAGAAGCTGCTGACTCCGGTCGGCCAGTCGTTTCGGTGTTTCGATCGACAAACGCTCAGCATTGCCGCGCGATGGCATCGTCATCCAGAACTCGAACTTACTTACGTCGAGCACGGATCGGGAACACGGATCGTTGGTGACAGTATCGCCAGTTACGGTGATCACGATCTGGTTCTCGTCGGTGAGGATTTGCCGCACACATGGCAATCCGACGATTTTCGTGGACGAAAACTTGATCTGCATCCCGCGATCGTCATTCAATTCCGCCACGACTTTCTGGGGAATGACCTGTTCGCATCCCCGGAATTTGCGAGTGTGCGAGAGATGTTCGATGCCGCTCGTCGCGGTCTGCAGTTCCCGCTTGAATTTGCAAAACGCCTTGGCCAGAGGTTGCGTAACCTAAATCAAGGTTCTCCCGCGCGGCGCCTCGTCTCGCTGCTTGAGTGCCTCGTCGAACTCGCCGAATGTTCCGATCCGCAACCGCTCGCGAGTCCCTCCTATGGTCAGGCCACGGAAGATCTCTCCAGTTCTCGCATCGAAAAAATCTGTGGGTTGATCGGCGAACGCTATCGAAACGCCAACCTCACTCACCAGGAGTTGGCGAAGCTCGCAGGCATGAACGGTTCGGCTTTCAGTCGCTTCTTTCGCCAAGCCACGGGTAAGACTGTCATGGACTATCTGGCCGAACTGCGAATCAGCCTCGCCTGTCGAATGTTGATTCAGACAGAGACCCCAGTGACCGAAATCTTCGAAATCGTTGGATTCAGCAGCCCTTCCAGCTTCGCCCGACGATTTCGACAATTGCGCGAGATGTCGCCACGCGAGTACCGACAGGCCCATCGAATCACCGTTGGGAATTCAGTTCAGTAATACCAGTGGCTCACCCCCTGAGATGTCGCGCATTGCGGCAGGACTGAACACGGACTGACACGCGCCGAACGCAAGCATTTCGGCATTCCACAAACCAGAACGAAAATAGTTGTCAGC
>DASYEA010000028.1:0-2882 GCA_036499265.1 Schlesneria sp.
CGTCCCCTTCCAGCAGCCAGCCCGTTCGTAACGAGAGCAACGATGCCGTCTGCACTTCGACAACGGCAGAGATCCCATCTTTGAAATCGATTATCGCCAGGAATCCAACATCCGCTGTCACCGGCGTTTTGTAAAACCGAAGCAGACGGGCCGTCTCCGGATCTGATGTCGTGAAAGCCAGCAGTTGATCGAACCAGTGGCCACCCAACTCCCGCAAGACCCCGTTTGAAAAGGTCTCACCCGGAAGCGAGGTCTCGTGAATGGCGAGTCTCACGCGCTGGAGTTTTCCCAGTTGACCTGCGTCGAAGACCGTTTTCGCGCACAGGAAGTCTTCGTCCCAGCGCCGGGGTTCGTCAATGACCGCCAGCGTTCCACTTGCCGATACGAGACTGGCCAGGGAGATCAGTTGGTCAGAGGTCAGTCCGATCGTATTGGTCAACACCACCGCCTTGCCGCATTGAATCGCCAGTTCAATCAAGTCCGGTGACGCCGGCTCTGTGAAATAGACAACCTGTGTGCGTGGGTTCTCGATCACCCCCCGCGGCTGCGAATGGACTTCGCAACCGGGCGGCGGGTTGGGGCTGAGGGGCTGGTCGCCGAACCAGGCAGCCATGGCCTTCAAATCCTCGCGCAGCAACAGCCGCTCAAAGAGATGGTGGCTGAATGGTCCGGCACCGATCACACCCAAGCCATAATGTTTGACATCCGCAGGCATCGTAAGGTCTGCTGTCGTCTGCTGCGATTCATCACGTGGAACGAGTGACGCCACCAACTTTGACCTTCAATTTCCCGGTACACTTGCTGCCTGGAGGAACATTCACCTTGATCAGCAGGACGCCGTCGCGTGGTGTTGGTTGCTCAAATTTGGCACCCACATGGAACGCGTTCGGCTTTTGATCGCGATTGTTGTTGCCCCCGCCTCCCGCCGCTGCTTCTCCACCCGGAGGCAGAATGATGGCAACAACAGCACCCAGGGGAGCGCTGCCAACCATGTCATTCGCGGGATCTTTACTCGGGAAGCCATCGGCTGTCACGGGCAATGACGCGACAAATTTGTAATCTCCTTCGGCTTCAATTCGTAGCGGGCGATCTTTGACGACCATTCCGACTTGTTGCCAGGACTTACCGGGATCCAGATCCAAATCGAATTCGGATGAATCCAGAATCTGGCCGTCTAAGTGTTCCAGCTTCTTCTTGATCTGTTCGTTCTTGGGATCGAGCTTTCGCAGCACTTCCAGCAGAATCTTGGCTCGCTCGAACTGGCCACCTTCTTCGTAGCCCTTGATGATGGACTCGGTGTCTTTCAGGAACGAACGTTGAACATCTTCCAGCTTGGAATCGAGCTTCTTCAGTTCGGCCGGCGTGATTGGTTTCGACTTCACTTTTGACTTCGGAGGTTGAGCCTGAACGAACGAGTCATGCGAGATCCAGAGGATTGTGACGATAGCGGCACAAGCCATGGCTATCGAAAGTCGAGAATAGCGGATCACCATGAACTCCTTCGAGCGGTACGGGAGACGACCGAATGGCCAGAACTTCGCTCCCATTAGAGGCATTTGAGGCGGCGTTCGCAATCGGATAACAATCACAGCGTTGGCATCAATTCGGCGGCGTGCCATAATCGCGACCGCTGAAAATGATTGATCTCACCCGTTGCCTGGCAGCGATCTGAAACCCGGGAGTCTGGCATGCCGAACCGTATTGGGCCGTTGCTGATTCTGTTGTTCGTCGCGCCGCTCTTCGCCGCGGACACGCCTAAAGGTCCACGCCTGCTGAACTTTGGCAAGAAGGTCGCGAAGACTGATCCCTCAAAGCCGAAGGCGCTGCAGCCGTTGGCTAAGCTGCCCGCTTTCAATAGCTGGGTCACGAGCCTCGCCTTCAGCCCGGACGACAAGATGCTGGCTGTGGGTGTCAAAGACGGCGTTCAACTGATCGACGTGGAATCCAAGGCGATTCGGCACGAGCTGAATATAAAGTCAGGTCAGGTGAAAGCTCTGGCATTCTCGCCCGATGGGAAATCGCTGTTGGTCGGCAGCTATCAACGAGCCGGCCTCTGGAATCTGGAGAGCGGTGAACTGGTCCACGACTTAAAAGGGCATCGGGCCTATGTGACCAGTGTCGTCTTCGCTCCTGACGGTTCTCGAGTCGCAACCGCCTGCGAAGACGAAACGATCCGCGTCTGGAAAATCGGCGAGCCAACGCCGACCTTGGTCGTGAAGGGAAGCGGCCTGCCCGCGATGGGTGTCGCGTGGTCTCCTAACGGCAGTCTGTTCGCCGTGGCCTTGGGCGACGACACGCGACCGACGAAGCAGGGCAAAGTCATCGTCTGCGATTCCACGACCGGCGCGATTCAAAACGAGTTCGAACTGCACACAAAAGCGGCGACGGGCGTCGCGTTCTCACATGATGGCAAGTTTGTCGCGTCCACTGGACTCGATGAACACGTCAACATCTACAACCTGATAGACAACAAACCGCTCGGTTTCTTCGGTGGCCATTCGCGTCCCACAAATGCTGTCGTGTTTCATCCTGACGACGAAACGGCGATAAGTATTAGTGGCGGCCGTGCGGTGGGTAAGAATGAACTGAAAATCTGGGAATATCTCAGCGGCGACGAACTCGCCACGGTCGAAGCCTCCGAAGCAAAAGTCCTCGCTTTGGCGTTGTCGCACGACGGTCGCATGGTAGCGACTGGCGGGCAGGACAAGATGGTGACACTCTGGAATATCGCTTTTCTGGCGGTCGGATTGCCATCGGCCCAACTCCCTACATTCCAGTTCGATGCAGCCCCTGCCGACGCCTTGTCCGTCGCAACAAGTCCAACCACGTCATCTGCTGCCGCCGAACCGACACCGTTACGGGCCGGCATCATTGGCTTAGAT
>DASYEA010000029.1:0-2025 GCA_036499265.1 Schlesneria sp.
TCTGTTGTTCAGTGCTGGCTCGACGCGCTCCGGGAGCCGATACCGAGGCCGCTCGCCTGGCGGTTCGCTGCTGCCCTTGGCCTTGATTGAACCCGGGTTGTGATTGAGTCTGAAACGATCCGGGAATGATGTTTGGTCCGCCACCGTTCATCCCGGGACCAGACGGATAGCCCGGCATCGGGCCCGGACCGAATCCCATTCCCATCGGCATATTGACAGCGTGTGGCGGTGGAGCGCTGGAGTTCACATAGACCCCCGCGCCAAGCGGGGCAGGCAATGGGATTCCGTTCAACGAGGAAAACCCGGACACCCCTTGCGTTGGCATCGTGCCCCCCAGCGACAATCCAGGGCCGCCCCACCAACGTTGCCAGGGAAGTTGATAGTTGAGCTGGTATTGGTACACCGCTTGAGTCGGCACGGTGCTGAATTCAGGCTGTGCCATCGCCGACAGCGGACTACCAACGACGACGGCCAAAGCCATCCACCGAAGACGAGACATGATTCACCTGCTGCAAAAGTTCGACTGCGCACGCTTCTCAATTATGCGACTCACAAAAGCGACGGGTCAATTCGCGAATACGCTGGCGACCTGTTTTCGACATCAGCGAGTGGAACTGCCACGGAATGCCGATTGGGGCGACGTGTTGCCAAATCGCAACACGCGTGACTTCGGTCGACGAATACCTGAGTCGTACGCACTTAACTTCCAATTGAACGTGGGTGCGGCTTCCAGACAATCAGGTAGGCAGACAGTAGTGTCATCAAAAGAACGACTGCCCAGTATGGAACCGCGCAGGTCGTATCGACTTCTGGATTTCCTCCAAAGTAAAACCCGAGTGATTCAAATCCTCGCTTTGGCGATTCGACAAAATTGGGATCAATCTGCGTGCAAGCTGGCTCGATTAGCATTGATGTCCACAGGCGGTAATGACGCTCTGCGTCCTCGCTCAGTATTTGATCGGTTGCCAACGACGCTCCGCCCTGTGCGGATCTCACAGCGTAAATCGTGTCTCCAATTCGGTACTCAAACTCATCAAACGTTTCGAGGCTCCGCCACCATGCAGCCGTGAACACGCAAGCAATTGCCAGCGTGACGCACCCCACCTTTCGTCGCCAATCGCGGAAAAAGGTGCGCATGATTGTTCCACCAGGTTAGTCTGCTCAGGCCGTCGGTTTGGGGACAGTCACCAGCAAGTTGGCATCGCGAGCGAGCAGCCAACGGCCGTCCTGCTTCTTCAGGATCGTCAGCGTGTTGCCGGTCCGAGTGATCGTTTGATCGCTGCCGGGGGGCGTCACGACGACGGTCAGATTCGTCCACATGTAGGCCAGATCGCCGCAGACGGTGATCTCTTGAATATCACTCGTGCCGTCAAACTTCGGTGATGCCTGGCCGGGTTTTGGCCTCGCGACTGCCGCGTAAGCGTCTCGCCCCCGCATGGGAGGGCAGCCTGCGATCAGGAAGACGACATCTTCGGTCATCAAGCTAAGCACCGCATCGATGTCTCCCGCTTTCGTGGCACTCATCCAGGTGGCTACGAGTTGACGGATTTCTTGTTCGTCGCTGGTCATGTGGTTTCCTTTTCGATTGACGCGAAGATGCGCCATTACGGCATCGAACGTGGCTCGACGTCAAGTAGATGTCGAACGAAGAAGTCCATGCGGCGGCGTTTTCCATAAGAAGATTCCGCCGCGCCGTGACCGGAACCGGGGATGATCAACAGATCAAAGTCTTTGTCTGCTTTGATCAACGCGTTGGCGACTTGCATGGTTGAGGCGGGGTCGACGTTGCGATCGAGTTCCCCGACGACCAGCATCAACTTTCCCGTCAGCTTGTGCGCGTTAGTGACGTTCGACTGAGCGGCGTAGTGATCACCAATTGGATAGCCCATCCAGAGTTCGTTCCACCAGATCTTGTCCATTCGGTTGTCATGACAACCGCAGTCCGAAACCGCTGCCTTGTAGAAATCACCGTAGGCCAACACCGCTCGTGTAGAACTCTGGCCTCCTGCCGAACCGCCATAGATG
>DASYEA010000030.1:0-3865 GCA_036499265.1 Schlesneria sp.
CGGGATTGTCGACCAGATCCCACAGCGGACCGTGTCCGCCGACGTAGAAGATCGTGTCAAAGTCTTCGGACTTCATATCGGCAAGCCTGGCAGTCCGGGCCAGCTCCTGCTTCGCGCTTTCGTCCTGCTTGAATCGGGTCATCGCAGGAGTTTGATCTTCGGGCAAATCGCTTTTGGGATCGATCGGAGGCTGGCCACCCTTTGGCGACGCGAGCGTCAACTCGACGCCCGCGTCTCTGAACACGAAATAGGGGGCCGCGAATTCTTCGAGCCAAAAGCCGGTCTTGCGACCTGTATCACCCAGTTGATCGTGTGATGTCAGCACCATGAGAATCTTCATGACGGGTCTCTTTTCCTTCGTTTGGAGTTTGATCGAATCGTCCAGTTCATGGTTCCTGTACGGAGCCGTGAATACTTCAGGCCACATTCCGATTTCGCGGGAACTATTTCCGCGTTGATGGCGTGCCATCAGCACTCTAAAAGTCCTAATGGCTGCTCTTTTCCTTCCTTTGCTGTTGACTGCCATGTCCAATTGGGGATTCCTTTTTCTCATCCTTGTTTGGTAGCACATGTTCGACTCCGCCTTAAAACTTGAAACCAAGACGATGGGGTCACGAGCCGTGCCCGATCTGCGCCAAGTACGAATCGCGATCCACCTCTGTACCCAACTGCTCCAGTCAATCTGACGGCATTAACTACTTGTCCTGGGGTTCGGAATCCTGAGTCACCTTGGTGTCCGATGGTCGCTGTGGCACTTCAAATTGCACGGTACGGCCGGCAATCGGCTTGTGATTTGCGTTGACGAGTTCGATCAGGACTTTGTGTGGTCCCGGTGGCAAACCTTTGAGAATCACCGGCCCGCCCGTTGTGTCGGCCCAACGCCAGCGAGCGTCATCAACCGTGATATGCACGTGGCAAATCCGGGGCGAGACATCGAGTGCTGCGACACCGAACACTTGGATGACCTGTGCGTTCTCCGTTCGACATTTAATAAAGGCGATTCCGTCTGGCAGTAGGTCGGCCAGCGGCGGGTCGACGAAGATTTTCGCGGAAGGCTCGCCTTTCGAATTCTGATCGGAGACAAGGTCATGTTCACCTGGAAGGGGCTGCATGTGTGGTCCGTCCGGGACTTCAAATTGCACCACGCCTTTGGCCAAGATCTTGTGATTTGCGCTGACCAGATCGACCTGGATCTTATGCTTGCCGGCCGTCAGGCGGTTGACGATCAGATCGTCCCCGCTGGTGTGAGCCCAGACCCAGGGATTGTCGTCCAATCTGATGTGCAGATGCCCGATCCGTGGCGACACTTTTGTCGCGTCAGTGCCGTACACCGGGACGACACGCGCATTTTCAGTTCGAAATTGGATCAGGGCCATTCCTCTTGCGAGCAACTGAGGCAGCGGGGGATCCAGAATGAGTTTTGCCGGCGATTCTTCTGCCACTGGGATCATCGCCGTCGCCCCTCGCAGATCTTTGGCGGTGAGCGTTGCCTTGGAATCGCTCCCTTTCGACGACTGCTCGGACGTGTTCGCTTCTGTCGGAGCTTTTTCTCCGGCGATCAGTAAAGCATTGCTGAGCGCCCCCGCGATTGCCAGAGCGATGCTCATGCCGCGCAGCGAACGTGTGAGAGGAAATGCTGACATGTGGTTCTCCTTTTCAGGTGACGGTGAAATGCCTGTCGAAGTTCAATCGACAAACGTAAGGTCGTTGCAGCGGGAACAACGTTGACCAGCCAGCATCACTGATTGATCGTTGCCCCCGACTATTTAGGCTTTGCAGGTAGACACACGATTCAAGTTTTTGCGTTCGGTTGGAGTCCGAAGCAGATCATGGGACTCATGAAAGCAAAGCGTCTGAGGCAAAACTATCCTACGTTGGTATCGCCGACACCAAGGTCTCATAGAGGCATTCTTGCGAGTGCGGGCGATAGTCACCGCAAGCGATACGGGTATGCGACCGACAGCATGGATCGACTGCGAGTGGCGCTGGCGTACGAAGACCAGACCAATACTAAGGCACAATAGAACTTCACAAATTGCTGACGTATGGTCTTGCGGTCTCGATATCCCAAGCGGACGAGAGGACAGGAATTGATCTTCCTACGACCCATATCGATTCGAATTGGATGTCCACGTTCTTCAAGCCGCTCTTGGAAGTGAGCTCGGCTATCCCGATGCCCTTCTGGTGGCGATGTCCTTTGTCTACAGGAAGGCGATCATGGAAATCCGTCACTTCGATGCAATAATCATCGGCTCCGGACAAGCCGCAAAACCACTCGCGCTCGACCTGGGTAAAGCGGGTCGTCGAGTGGCGGTCATCGAGCGGGAACATGTCGGCGGCACGTGCGTCAATTCTGGATGCACACCAACCAAGACGATGCAGGCCAGCGCGAGAATTGCTCACCTCGCTCGACGCGCTGCGGACTTCGGTATTCTTTGCGGGCCCATCGATGTGGACATGGCACAGGTTCATCGCCGCATTAAGAAAATCGTCCAGGAGTTCCGCGAAGGGGTGCTGCGTCGGCTGGAAGATGCCGAGAACGTCGAACTGCTTTTTGGTGAGGGGCGATTCACCGCTCCTCACGTTGTCGAAGTGAGCCTCAATGGAGGCGGCACGCAGACACTGGAGGCCGAAACCATTTTCATCAATACCGGCGCTCGACCATTACGACCGAATATCGCGGGACTCGATTCAGTCAGCATACTCGATTCCACGTCGATCATGGAATTAAAAGAGGTACCTAATCATTTACTGGTACTCGGCGGTGGGTATGTCGGATTGGAATTTGGTCAGATGTTTCATCGCTTTGGGAGCGCTGTCACCATCATCCAGCAAGGCAAGGATCTTCTGAGTCGAGAAGACCCAGAAGTTTCCGCAGAGGTCTGCGAACTGCTTCAGTCCGAAGGAATCGAGGTTCTTCTGGAAACAAAAGCGATCAGTGCCTATGCCCTGAAATCTAGTGTTGGCTTGGAGGTACGCGGCCCCGCTGGAACGCAGGTGATCGCAGGTTCTCATCTTCTTCTCGCGGCTGGTCGAGTACCGAATAGCGATCGCCTCAACCTGGCCGCTGCTGGTGTCGCCGTTGACGATCGCGGTTTCATTCGTGTGAACGAGAAGCTCGAAACGAACGTGGCCGGCATCTATGCCTTGGGTGATGTCAAAGGAGGTCCTGCATTCACAAATATTTCGTACGACGATTATCGTGTCGTTCGTAATAACTTGCTTCGGGGCGGAAATTCAACAACCAGAGACCGACCTGTTCCGTATACCGTGTATATCGATCCGCAACTTGGTCGGATCGGTTTGACGGAGCAGGAGGCGAAAGCGCTGCACCGTCCAATTCGCGTCGCGAAGATCCCGATGACGTTTGTGGCGCGCGCTTTGGAAACCGGCGAACCGAGCGGCTTCATCAAAGCCATCATCGACGACGAGACGAAGCTAATATTGGGTGCCGCTGCCTTGGCTGTCGAAGGTGGTGAAATCATGTCGATGCTGCAAATCGCCATGATGGGCAAGCTTCCCTACACGGCCCTCCAAGACGGCATCTTTGCTCATCCCGCATTTGCCGAGGGATTGAACACGTTGTTCATGTCTCTGGAGAAGTAGGCCAAGTCTATCACCGCGGTCGCCGAGAACTTGATCGTCAAAAAAGAAATGTATGGGGGAGCACATGGCACGATTATTGGCTGTCAACGTAGGGCGACCGCGTGAAGTTCAATGGGGCGAAAGGGTCGTCCGCACGTCTGTTTGGAAGGCGCCTGTGAAGGGCAGATGTCTGGTGCGGCGGCTTAACATTGATGGTGATGCGCAGGCTGATCGGGCTGCTCACGGCGGGGAGCATCGCGCCGTGCTGGTCTATCAAATC
>DASYEA010000031.1:0-4428 GCA_036499265.1 Schlesneria sp.
CGAACGCGGACGTCTCGATTCCCCGGCAGGCAATCGCGTTTACAGCGATTTCAATAATTCGTCGGCTTTCTCGGGCGTGATGTTCATATGAGCTTCGTCGTCGACCAGGATGCACGGAGCCCCTTCACAGGCGCCCAGACATTCGGCGTATTCCATCGTCACTTTGCCGTCGACTGATGTTTGGCCGGGATGCACGTGCAGCTTCTCGCACATATGCTGCAACAGTTCTTCACCGCCGCGAAGCATGCAACTGATACTGCGGCAAACCCAGACGCGGTGCTTGCCGAGCTGATGCTTTTCGTCCTTGAAGAACTGATAGAACGACATCGTGTCATGCACTTCTGACGGATGCAGTTCCAGCAATTCGGCAATTTCGCGAACGGCTTCGATCGAGACGTGTCGCATCGAGTCCTGCACCATGTGCAGCGCAGGCAGGACCACGGCCCGTTTATTCGGATATTTGGGGAACTGATCGCGAATCTGCTTTCGCAGTTCCTCGCTCAACACAGCCATTGTGATTCCAACCCTTTAACCAGTTTTGAGCGTTACCGATCCAGTTCCGCGGCGATGATATTCAGGCTTCCCAGCACAGCTACCACGTCGCTGAGTTGATGCCCCTTGATGATCTGGGGGAACACCGCGAAGTGGATGTAACTTGGCGGGCGAGTTCTGGCTCGATACGAACGCGGACTGCCGTCGCCCACGATGTAATAGCCGAGTTCGCCGTTTGGTGATTCTGTGGCTGCGTAGATTTCTTCGCGAGGTGTTTCGTAGCCCCGATTCGGCATCATGACTTCGAAATGCTGAATCAGGCCTTCGATGCTACGATAAACGGATGGCTTGGCTGGCGGAACGATGTGCGTTTGCGCATCGATGTTCACCGGCCCTTCTGGAATGTTGTCGAGACACTGCTCGATGATCTTTACGCTTTCGAGCATTTCCTGCATACGAACCAGATAACGGGCGTAGCAATCACCGTCTTTGGATGCGACGATTTTAAAGTCGAGATCTGGATAGGCGAGGTAGGGCTCGTCTTTCCGCAGGTCACGTAACACGCCGCTCGCCCGAGCCAAGGGGCCGGTCACGCCCATATTGATGCAGTCTTCGCCACTCAGATAGCCAATACCCTTGAGACGATCAATGAAGATTCGATTGCGGGTGAGCAGACGATGCACTTCCGCATGAACCGGCATGAACCCCTTCAGGAAATCGCGGATCTTCTCAACCCAGGCCTTGTTCACATCGAACATCACGCCGCCAACGCGGGTATAGCTCGTATGGAATCGCTGGCCAGACGCCGATTCGACGATGTCGTAGATCTTCTCTCGCTGATAGAACGCATACAGGAACGCAGTGAAGGCACCTAGGTCCAGTCCTGTCGTTCCGACATTCAACAGGTGATCGTGTAGCCGCATGATTTCGGCAAGGATCGTTCGCAGATACTTACATCGCGGCGTGATCTCGATCCCCAGCAGCTTTTCAACTGCATGATGCCACGAGATTTCATTCGCCAGCGGCGAGATGTAGTTCATCCGATCGACGATGGTGACGTACTGATTGAAGTCGAGATGTTCGCCGAGCTTTTCGAAACCGGAATGCAGGTAGCCGATGTGCGGCAAAGCATTGATCACGGTTTCGCCGTCCAGCGTCAGGATCAGCCGCAACGTTGTGTGCGTCGCAGGATGCTGCGGCCCGAAATTAAGCGTCCAGAGATACTCCTTTTCTGGAGCATCCATTTCGGCGAGATCGGAAACTTCAAACGGCATGGGAGCCTCGAGGACGAAGAAACTTCAATCGTAACAGCAACTGCAAAACAACCCTTAGCTATCGGCCCGTGTCACAATCGGGAAGTTGTGGCGTTCGCCTCTTCCCTTCAGCGGATAGTCTTTTCGAAGCGGAAACGCGGTAAATTCATCAGGCATCAGGATGCGTCGCAGGTCGGGATGACCAACAAACGTGATCCCGAACATGTCGTAAACTTCTCGCTCCAGCCAATCCGCTGACTTCCAGAGCGAATACATTGAGGGCAGCGATGGATTCGGATCGTTGACGAACGTCTTCAGGATCAGCCGTTCGCCCGACGTATTATTCAGCAGGACATAGACAACTCCGAAGCGATCTGTAGCGCCCTCGTACTCGAGGTAGTCCACAGCGGTCAGTTCGGCGAGCATGTCAAAGCCACATTCCGATTTCAGCATCGAAAGAATCGGCATTAGCTTCGCAGCGGGAACGGCGACGCGGTGATTATCGCGGAACTCGCTGAAGACAAGTTCGTCTTCTGGAAACTTCGCTTGAAGTGTTTCTGCTGTGGACATGGGCCTGGGTTTCCAAAGAGATTCAGCTCAGCGTGATCAACTTTTCGTTCGCTTCCCGGATACGGATCAGTTCATCGCTGTCGTACGGTTTTGGACCCGTCGAGAAATCTCGCTTGGCAAACTCGGTCCCGTTCAACGTCCCGCCGTGCCGAATCTTGTCCTGCAACGCGATGATACCCGCCATCAACTGCTCGGGGCGTGGCGGACATCCGGGGACATACAAGTCGACCGGGATGAAGCGATCCACCCCTTGCACTACGGCATAGGTGTCAAACACACCGCCGGTACAAGCACAGGCTCCCATACTGATGCACCACTTTGGCTCTGGCATCTGCAGCCAGATGCGTTGCAGCACGGGCAGCATTTTCATGACGACACGGCCGGCCACGATCATCAGATCGCACTGGCGAGGACTGAATCGCATGACCTCCGCGCCGAAACGAGCCAAGTCGAAGCGACTGGATGCGGTGGCCATCAACTCGATACCGCAGCACGCGGTCGCAAACGGCATTGGCCACAGACTATTGGAACGCGCCCAACTGGCGGCAGCGTCCAATGTTGTCATAAAAATATTATCGGGTTTGTCTTTCATCGCCATTTGAAGACCCCTTTACGCCATGCGTAAATGTAAGCGATTGCGAGCGTTCCCATGAAAACCAGCATCACCCCGAACACTGTCGTTCGCAAGGCGACTGGCACTCCAACGCCGTCGAATGTCGTATCTTCCATGTAGGCCGCGACGGCCCAGGGATACAAGAAGAGCAATTCGACGTCGAAGACCAGGAATAGAATTGCGACGAGGTAGAACTTCACGTCGAATGGTTGGCGAGCATCCCCGATCGGATCCATTCCGGATTCGTACGGCATCTGCTTCACGGCCGTCTTTTTGCTGGGCCCAACGATATGGATCACAATGAGATTCGCAATCACGAATCCCACCATGACACCTGCGTAAATCAATACGGGGTGAAAGGTTTCCATCTTTCCTCTGTTTTGGCCAATGCAATCTTTGCGCAACCCGCCTTAATGAAAGCCAGCGGATTCTAGGATTGCCCCCCCCAAACTGCAACGCACGCCCAGACGGAGCTCTCCTTGCGATTCTGACAGAGCCCCGAATGGCCCGAAAGGCTCCACGACCATTGTGCCTCAGTTTCTTAAAACCGGGAATGGTGCGGACTTCGGTTGTTAGCCAAAGATTAATCTAGTGTTCTGACGCAGAGATTAGGCCAGAACATCGTGCAGCACATGGCCGTGAACGTCGGTCAGGCGCCGCTCGATCCCGTTGTGATAGAAACTCAATCGCTCGTGATCGAGTCCTAGCAGGTGCAGAATCGTCGCGTGCAGATCGTAGATGGACGTCACCTTATCAACTGCCGTGTGGCCGAAGTCGTCGGTTGCTCCGTACGAGAAAGCCTTCTTGACGCCCGCCCCTGCCATCCAGGCGGTGAACCCCTTGGGATTGTGGTCGCGACCGCTGGCCCCTTTTTGGAAAGTGGGCATCCGTCCAAATTCTGTCACCCAGACGACCAGCGTGTCCTCCAGCAAACCTGTTCGCTTCAGATCGCGGAGCAAGGCTGCGGCGGGTTGGTCGAGAATCGGGCCGTGGACACTGTATTGATCCTTGAGTGTCTTATGCCCGTCCCAGTTCCCGACCCCTTCTCCCATGGCATACGCACCATTGAATAGCTGCACGAAGCGAACGCCTCGTTCGAGCAACCGGCGCGCGAGCAAACAGTTCCTGCCAAAGCCGGCCTTGGTCTTATTGGTGTCGTGCATACCGTACAGCGTTTGCGTTTCCAAGCTTTCGCCGGACAAGTCCGAAACCTCGACGGCCCGCAATTGCAGCTTCGCAGCCAATTCGTAACTGGCAATACGAGCGGCCAGATCGCTATCACCAGGGTGTGCTCTTAAATGTCGCTCGTTCAATCGTTGCAGGAAATCGCGCGTTGCCACTTCGGTTGAAGCCGAGACCCCGGCGGGGCGACTGAGATTCGCGATCGGCTTATCCGCGTTGAACGGCGTCCCTTGAAAGACTGCAGGCAGGAACGCACTGTTCCAATTATTGGACGCGGCCTGCGGCACTCCACGGGGATCGGGAATCGCCACGAACGCG